>NZ_LCWN02000038.1:0-20242 GCF_002078205.2 Vulcanisaeta sp. EB80 | reverse complement strand
ACAGAAATAGGGTTGTTCGTTTAGTATTTATTTGTATTATAATGTATTCTTTTTATTATTTTTGTTTATTATTTATAAATTTGTTTTTCAAGTGCATTTTTTGCATTCTTGTTTATTGTTTATATTCATTTGAATGCATGGTGTTTTTGTATGAGTTCGGGTAGGGATAAGATAAGTATGATCGTGTTCTCGGGGACCGATGATAAACTGATACCTGTGGGTGTTATTTCTCAGGCGGCTGCTGCGTTGGGTTATGAGGTGAATATTTTCTTCACTGGTTGGGCCATGTTTAAGCTTCTGAAGAAGCCCATGCCGCCTGTTTGGCCTAAGGAGTTTGAGCAGATGGTGCCGATGCTTCAGGAGGGTCTTGCGCGTATTAAGGCTCCTACGTGGCTTGATATGCTTAGGCAGGCGAAGTCCATGGGCGCTAAGGTGTATGTTTGCTCAATGATGTCCGAGGCCGCTGGGCTTAAGAAGGAGGACTTCGACTTATCAATCGTTGATGATGTGGTTGGTGTGACAACGTTCCTTGAGATGGCTAAGGGTGGTCAGGTACTCTTCATATGAGGTGGTGGTCATGAGCCAGGGTAATAAGATACTGGTTGATGCGAGGGGTATTGCCTGCCCAGGGCCTATTACTGAGCTTGTTAAGGCGTATAGGAATGCGAAGAATGGTGACGTGATTGAGGTTTGGGCTACTGATGCGGGTTTCGAGCCTGATATAAAGGCGTGGATACAGAGGACGGGTAACCAGCTCCTAGAGCTTAGGAAGGAGGCTGATAAAATCGTCGCGGTGATAAAGGTCACGGCTAAGAAATGACGCGGTGAATACGAGATGACTGGTGTTAAAAAGAGGGTCGTTATTGTTGGTGGCGGCGCTGGGGGTGCCATACTGGCAAATAGGCTTCCTAAGGATGAGTTTGAGGTCACGGTTGTCGATAAACAACCGTATAATTGGTTCTGGCCTTGGTTATTGTACATAGCCTTTAGGGGTTCGAAGAAGCCCATTAAGCGTGAGATACGCTCGGTCCTGAAGCCCTGGGTTAACTTCATACAGTCGGGCGTGAGTGTCGTAAATCTCCAGGATAGGTATGTGGAGCTTGAGAACGGCAAGAGATTGAATTATGATTATCTGGTTATAGCCACAGGCGCCACCGTGGATTACTCCAAAGTACCCGGACTGGACAAGACCGTTGAATTATTCGGTAACTACCACAGCACTGAGGAGAATGCCTGGAAGGTCTGGCAGACAATAAACAGCATGAGGGAGGGCACGCTAGCCATAATACTCGCACCAGGTGCGTATAGATGCCCACCAAGCCCGTTGGAGGGTGTTTTCCTGGCCGAGGAGTTCTTCAGGAGGAGGGGCTTGAGGGATAAGGTCAGGGTTGTCTTCGCCACATTCTACCCGAGGCCGTATCCTGCAGAGCCTATGAATGAGCTGCTAGAGCCGTTGCTTAAGGAGAGGGGTATTGAGTACATAACGTTTTACACACTAGATCACATAGACGTTGAGAAGAGGGTTGCCTACTCCATGGAGGGTGAGGAGCTCAAGTTCGATGCCGCTATAGTGATACCGCCGCATGTCGGCGTCGATATTAAGTACGTACCCGATAACGTTCTAGATAACGATCGCTTTGTGCTTGCGGATAAGTTCACGAACAGGGTTAAGGGGTTTGATGATGCCTTCGTAATTGGCGACGCATCCGCGCTACCGGTGGCTAAGACGGGTGTGACAGCCCATCTACAGGCTGGTGTGGTGGCTAGGTTGCTGCAGGGTGAGGAGGCCAAAAACACGGGGCGTACCAACTGTCCATTCGATGTTGGTTATGGACTAGGCACCTTCGTGATAAGCGATTACTACAACCCCACGGTTAAGTACCCAATAAATAAATTGAATCATCTATTCAAGTTAGCCTTCGCAGCGACTTACTGGGACATGATACTATACCCAGAGCTTTGGGACCCAATATTTGAGGCGTTCTTCGAGGCTACCGAGCCTGCGAAGCTACGCCTACTCTATGGGTGAGGATTATGGCTGAGGTGGAGCTTGAGCGTAAACTTCTTGAGGTAATGAACCCGGAATACATCGAACCACTCATTAAATTCCTTAAATTAATAAGGAGACTGGATGAGCTCGGTATCCTAGACGCAATGAGCAATCTCCTGAGTAACGATGTTATTGAGGATTTGGTGAAAACGTTGATGAGTACGAACTTCATAAGGCTCCTCAATAACTACGAGGAACTCCTGGCATTATCGGCTAGGTTGTCCGAGCCAAGGACTAAAGAAAGTATTGAGAAGACCCTCGACCTATTAAATGCTTTAAGTAATACAGGCTTGCTAGATACACTGAAGGATCTACTTAGTGATCCAGAGGTGCTAAGTGAGGTGTCGCACACATTCATTAATACGAACATGATCTACTTAGTGACAAATATAGATACATTACTTGATTTTATGACGCGTATTAGGTGCTGTGCCTATGTGGCTTCATTAAATGCTGCAAGGGACGTGGCTAGTGATGGTAGGTCTATCATTAAAACGATTAGTGAGATGCTTAAGGATGAGGATGCCAGGAGGGGGCTAAACTTCCTATTGCTTTCGGCGAAGTACCTAGGTAAGCAATTGAAGGAGAGAGAGTTCGAAAAACAAGCACTAAGCGCTAGTACCTAGTGTATATTATATAGGCCCTAAGCCCATTAAAATCGTCGCCCCTATTTGCATCGTACGCTTTGAGTATTAGGTTGCCCTCATTAAACGTCAGTACGTACGCCTTAATGTAATCTCCCAATTGTGGTTTCTCCTTCGTTGTTATTACACGTATAACAATACTATCCCTCCTATACGACACCTTATCCTCCCTACCCAACATTAACAACTCCAGCGCCACCTGTATCGGTGAGACACCAAAAACCCTATACATCATTATGCGACCATTCTCATGATCAGCCTCATAAACAGCATTTATGTACGGCCTAACCACATCAGAATCAAGTAATGAGTCCATAACTAGGGCGACAGAACCCCCATTACTAACAACAGTGTGAACTATCTCTTCGAAACCCTGTGGTTCATAATTCACAAGCCTCTGCATTGCGCAGGTACATTTTGTGAACTCCAGGTAACTCGTTGGCACACTATCTGTGTAAAAGGCCACAGCCGAGGCCCTAAGTGTTCTGTATATCCTAAACGTCATGCTTGGTAATGTGCCTAACCCAACGTCTATTATGTAAAGGCCTGGTGTTACATCAACCCTATCATGGGTTAGGTTCTTGAAGTTGAGCCTATACATGTACCTCCTCCTCTCCTTAACGTCAAGGAAAACGTCAATCAAACCCCTCTTGCGCAATATGTTGATTGCGTTTCTAGCAGTCCTTACGCTCAGCCCTGTCCCATCAATAATCTCCTTAAATGCCACGTATGACTTATTATTTATCAAATGCTCAAACTCTAAGTAATTAACCACAAGTCTAGCGGATAGGGGTAATTCCTCAGTAACGTTTGTTATTTCCTCACTCTCCTCACTATACTCTCGTTCACCAACCACAGAAAAAGACTACATGAATCGGTTAAAATGATTTTCTCTATAGCTATTATCTAGACACCTTATTTCCTATTAAAGCCGAATCTCTTAATTATGTAATTATACGCTGAGTACACAGCAAGAGCCCCCTGCCCCGCAGCAACCACTATCTGCCTAAAGTCCCTTGGTGTTAGGTCGACACAATCACCTGCGGCATAGATACCGGGTATGTTCGTCTCCATTAGGTGATTCACCCTTATGTAACCATCCTGCGATAGCTCAAGCCCAATCCTCTTGAATAGATCCACGGGAGGTTCTGCGCCTATTTCCACAAATAGTCCGTCTAATGGTAATTCGAAGGTTTCCTTGGTGTCGACCCTCTGTAGTATTGCCTTCCTAAGTAGCTTGTCGCCCTGTAACTCCTTAACCACGGAGTTCCAGATTATCTCTATCTTAGGATTCTTAAGCAGCAAATCCTGGTAATACTTCTGCGCCCTTAACTGATTCCTCCTATGGATTATGTACACCTTACTCGCATACTCAGTCAACAATAGTGCTGCCGACGCCGCTGAATCACCACCACCAACAACCGCGACAACCTTACCCTTGAACAGTGGGGCATCACAAGGTGCGCAATAACTAACGCCTCTTCCATTGTACGTGTCCTCACCAGGAACGTTAAGCTTCCTCCTCTTCTCGCCAACACTTATTATCACCGTCCTAGTTGCGTATTCGTCACCATTCAGTGTGTACACCCTGAATAATTCGCCATCCCTCTCCACATTCTCCACGGAATCAATTATTATAGGCACATTGTAGTACTTAACATGCTCCTCAAACTTATTCACAAGGTCTGTACCCAATATCCTCGTATAGCCCAGGTAATTCTCCACCCAACCAGCCTTACCAACTTGCCCACCAATCTCCTCCGTAATAATCGCAGTATCGAGTCCATACCTGGCTGCATATATCGCGGCTGACATACCAGCTGGTCCTCCACCAATGATTATTGTATCGTACACCTTACGGGTTAACTCCTCAGCGGCACCAAAATCCATCTTAGTGACTGAGATCTTGAATGCACTACTCATCGGATCGTGAGATCGTTATATAATTAAAAACCTAACGCGGGTAATTATGTACCTTTAATGCAACTCCTAAGCACGGAATCCCTCAGTCTCTGAGCGTTCTCCTCGGGCACGGCGTCGTATGTAAAATTACCTCCGCCCATCTCCATGCCAGCCGCATACTTCATCTTATCCTCCTCCCTGAGTATGCCGTAAATCTCAATGTGGAGGTGGTAGAATGGGTAAGACCCCTTCAATGGCGCTTGATGCATCACCAGTATGTACGGCATTGACTTACTACTAAAGACGTGCGTTAAGCCACAAAGTGATACCTTAAGGATTTGTGCCAAACTATGCACTTCGTCATTACTGAGATCCGTTACCAACTGAACATGCCTTCTGGAGTAGATGTGAATCTCGAAGGGCCAGTGAGAGTAGAATGGCATGAATGATACCCAATGCTCATTACTATAGATGACCCTAATCCCATCCCTAACCTCCGCATTAAGCACATCGCAAAATAAGCACCTACCCTTTGAGTCGAAGTACTCCTTGGCGCTGCCAATCTCCCTCTCTACCCTACTCGGTATGAAAGGTAGCACGTAAATCTGACTGTGGGGATGCGTTAAGGACACACCTATTTCTCTGCCCTTATTCCTAAACCAGAGGAAGTAATGGGCGTAATCCCTACCCGACTCCTCCCTAACCTTATTAATTATCATCCTCAATACATACTCGATTTGATCCACGGGTAGATCACTTATGTCATCAATACCATGTTCAGGCGTCTCGACAACCACGTAACACCTACCCACGGATTTAGCCGTTGAGTAAAACCAGTGGGTACTTGGATCCGGTGGACTTTCCATGAGCATTGGGTACCTGTTCTCAAGTATTAGGGCCCTCCAGCCATAGCCAGTCTCTGGGTTTCCGGGGCAGAATGGGCAGAAGCCACTGGGTTGCCAGGGCCTGAGGCGTCTAATGTTTGATATGAGAACCCACTCCCTAAGTATTGGGTCCCACCTAAGCTCCATCAATGGTTTACCCGCCATGTACCAACACACCCTCATCAACATTAACAACCCAACCCCTAACCGCCAATCCCCTTTTTGATGCCCTGTTCAGTAATTCCTTAGCCATATCCTCATTCCTAACCAATGCAATCACAGCCCCACCTAAGCCAGCACCGGATAGTTTAGCACCATAAGCCCCCTCACTGACTAGGAAATCAACTAGTTCATCAATCACGGGCAAACTAACCCCATAGTACCTACTAAGGAGCATGTGTTGATACGTCATGACCCTACCAACCATGCCCTCCCTCCACTCGTAGCTGGAGAGTACTCCCTCAACCTCAGCCCTAGCCATCTCAAGTACATGTTCTATCAACTCCATATCCACAGCCTCACCCCTCATCACCTTGAGAGCCAATTTTGTGCTTTCATTAGCCCTTAACGTGTATAGTATCCTATCTCTCAAGACCCCACCCAACTTATCGAGGTACGGCCTCAGCTCCTGCTCATCAATCTCATCCCACCTAACCTCCCAATAATGATTACCCAACTTACTACGTATCCTATCGGGTAAATCCATGCTCAGTAATTCACGAAGCCCCTCATCAATCTCGGCCTGGAGCCTCGGGTGTATGTCAGCCGTACTATGCCTAATCCCCGTATCCAGGACCAGGAAGACACCGCCCAACCTAGGCAGTATTTCGACATTATATGGCGGCTTGGTTTCAATACGCACTATATTACCGAAGGCTGCCGCGTACTGATCAAGCCTACCGCAGGGAATACCCATTACGTCATGCTCAGCCTCGTAGGCCAGCTCAGCCAGCTCTTTCCTATCAAGCCCCAGCCTGTTCAGGGTGTTTATTGCCGATGCCAATGCTACGAGCAGGGTGCCACTACTCCCGAGTCCCGAGGCTATTGGTACCGAACTACGTATCCAAGCCCTAAATGGCTTAACATAATAACCATGCCTTCTGAACGTTAGTACGAGAGCCCTCACGTAATCACCAAACCACTTATTGCCACGTAAACCTAGATCGCTTGGTTGGAACTTATCGACATAATCCAACCCCTCATCCCTCAAATTCCCCGATGCAATCATGAAGTTATTGCTTGATATTGATGCAGCGACATAGGTCCTCAGGTTTATACCCACAGCGACCACAGGTAGGCCCTTATAGTCCTGGTGCGTGTTTAGGAAATCGAGACGACCCGGTGCTGAGGTAAGTATTGCTGGTGGTTCGCCGTAGAATTGACGGAATTCATCAACCACCTCATTAATCATCGCAGTAACGTAATGCCTCACTACTTTAAATGTTTAAATCCGCACGTTGTTATTGGGATTTAATGAGATTGCGGAGAGATACTGTGATGGGTGTGCCTATTGAGATTCTGGAGTTTGAGCATGGTGTTGAGACCGTGGAGAGGGCTGCCAGGGAGAGTGGAGAGCCCGTTAGCAGGATTGTTAAGACCATACTGCTCAGGGTTGGTGATGAATATGCGGTGGCTATCGTCAGGGGCGATAGGCGTATTAACGATGATTGCCAGCCCTCGTCCCTTCTTGTCGTGGGTGGTTTTTAAGTCTGGTTGTTGCTTTTCCTTATGGATGTTGCATAGGTCTGTGGCTGTTGAGCTGGAGGTTACTAAGGAGCTCAGCAAGCTACTCTGCTCCGTTGAGTCTGCGTATCTCAACATCGTTCGTGAGGTTGCCGCATATGCCGTTGAGCATAATGTTACGAGTGCAATACAACTCCGTGGGCTGTTCTACAGCAAGTATAGGGGTGAGTATCCAGGTTTGCATTCCCACCTAGTTATCCAGGCGATTAGGCAAGCGTCTGAGATCGCGAAGTCATTCATGGAGAGGAAGAGGAAGGGCTTAGCACAAAAACCATACCCGGAGGTTAGGAACGTCTCGATTAGGTTTGACGAAACGGCTTGGAATTATGAGCAATTCATTAAATCAATAGCCCCAGTTAGGATTAAGCTATCCTTACCCAATGGTCAAACTGAGGTCTGGCTTAGACTGCATAAGCGTTTTTGGCGTTATTGGTGGTTGGTGCTAAATAAGGAGGCTGGGTTGAGGAAAACGCTAATTGTTAAGCGTAGGGCTAACAAGTGGTATGCAGTGTTCGTGTTCGAGATTAAGCCGAAGGAGGGGATTCCTCAATCCGTGGTCTCCTTCGACATTAATGAGAACACGGTAGCTGTTGGTAAGATTGACTTAACATCCACAGTTGGTATGGTGGCTAGTTGGAATAGGCAATACCTAACGCCACAGCTCTATACGATCAAGACTGATTTTGGTAGGTTGGCTAGGAGGTATGGGAGGGTTAGGAACGCAATCATCGAGAAACTCAAGCCCGAATTCGCCTTACCAAACGGTAAGTACGTGAATGTGACGAACACTAGGGAGTTTAGGAAGCGTGTGAAGCACCTAAGGGAGAGGGGTAGGAAGTTGGGTAGGGTTAGGCAAATCGCCAACGAACTAACAAGGACGCCAGCGATTATCATAACTGAAGAGCTTGGTGATAACCCGCAGGAGTCGATGATTGAGGATGTTGGGAAGGACGAGTTGAGGCATAGGATCAAGCAGACACCGTTCAAGAGTATCGAGGAGGCTGTGGAGGACAAGGCTTTGGAGAGGGGTTCAAGACTCGTTAGAGTCTCATCCTATAGGAACAGTAGGGTGTGTCCAATTCATTTCACAAGGCTTGAGAGAACAGATGATTGGCACACCCTAAAGTGCCCACTCGGGCATTACGTGGATAGGGATTATGCATCCGTGATGAACATGGATTGGAAAACAACACCAGAAGCATGGATAAAGGCATTCTGGTGGAACATGAAGAGCTTGAACAAGAACATGAACTGGAGAAAGTACGAAGGAAAATCAAACCCACTAATACCATATGAAATCGTACAATACATACATGCAGTACTAAAGACTTTCGTGGCCAGACTGGAGCGATGCCCTGCGATGCTGGCCCAGGGCGACCCCATGAACCACCACCGGATACAAAATGAAGGTGGCGGCGAGGAAACCTCTCACGCCCTCTTAGGGCAGGGAGGAGGCCAGTGAGCGCGTGAAATCTCCAAGGGTTGTCATGGATCCTGCAATTCTTGAGAATGACTACGTGCTTTGTGGTGGTGGGTCTAGGAACACCTTAATTAAAGTACGTACTGAGGACTTGGTTCAATTATTGAAACCAACCTTCATCGACGCCTTTACATAGGCTTAGTTAGTTTTGCTATGAAGAAGCCTGGCGTATCCTGAATATGCGGGTAAAACCTGGCAACGGAATCTCGGTACCTATCCACTAAACCACCCGAGGCATTGGGTATCGATATGTCCACAACCCTGAAACCCAGGCTTTCCGCATACGCCATGTTGTCCTCATTCTCGAGCGGCGGTATCGTGCATGTTGAGTAAACCAGAACCCCACCTGGCTTAAGGAGCTTCCAGGCAACCCTAATGAACTGCCTCTGGTACTCGGACATGGACTTCACCAGATCCATGGTCTTAACATCGAATAGCCTAGGCCTCACACCCATGTCGGTGCATGGTGGGTCTATCAACACCTTGTCAACTAGTCCCACGAGCTCGGGTTTGTCAATGTCCAGGTACCTAGTATCCCTAACCTCAGTCCTATAGAGGCCCGCCATTCCCAATCGGCCCAGTATTGCGTCCATTTCCCTAACCTTACCTGGACTTCTATCAAACGCATAGATCACAGCCTTACCTGTGGTGAGTTGTATAACATGGCTTAACTTACCGCCAGGCGCCGCGTTCATATCAACAACAACCTCACCAGGCCTTGGATCCAGCACATGGGCAACCCACTGTGCCGGCAGGCTTTGGTCATAGAACAAACCTAATTCATACTCAGGCATCTCCCTAACCTTAGGTAAACTGTAGGTGCTAATGAGGGTTCTAACGGCAACACCGTTACTAACCCTCCTAACCTCATCACCATCAACTTCGGCAATACCAAGGGCTACGACCTCACCATTTGGCGCAAGCACATTCACTTCATCACCCCTCTTAACACCATCCTCAAACTTCACAACACCTGGTACATATAGGTTAGCACCCATGTATACGCTCTCGGCGGCCCTCTTATCGGCAATTACGATTTTTCTAGCGGATGGAATCCTATTAGGTCCCTTAACAGGGAACCATAGTGCTTCGTTTAAATGCTCGTCGGGGTAAACATCAATATTTCGCTCCCGTAACCTATTAATCAAATCCCCAGGGTTTATCCTAAGTGTGTTGGTCCTTACGTAGTACCTACCTGGTGGTCTCCTAACGGCATTAAATAAGCTCTCTAACTCTCCCTCAGAGAAGTACTGGAGTAGGTATTTGTATAATTGATAATCAATCCTATGCCCCCTAACGACCTCTATCTCCCTACCACCCATACTAATCAATTAATTAATATTCCCTGAGGCTTGGTTGCTCATATCTCTCAATCTCTTGAGGAGCATGTTTACAGTACCGTCAGGGTTCTCCTTAGCCGACTTCCACAACTCCATGCTCTCCGTAATTATGTACTTAAGTATTCTAGACCTGGACTTTATGGGCTTTGAGCTCTCGACCCTAACATAACCATTGCTAGCAAGCCTTCCAAGAACCTTAGCGGTCCTCAGTATGTTTGAGTGCTTACTATCGAGACCTGCGAACTTGAGTAATGACCTAGCCTTAATAGTGACCCTCCTACCCCTACTCTTGCTTATTAAATCAACAAGCGCTTTAATGATCCTAGAGTCGGACTCCTCCATCACGAAATCCCACTAATCAGCCCTTAATAACAGTTATTCACCGATAAGGGCGAATCGCATTTAGGATGAACTTAGACAAAGCTAATTATTACCTATGATTAGATGCAAAACACCTATTAATAGGCATTGGGTTTCATGAAACGTGCTTAATAACGACGATAGGAGATTATTGATGGAACTTCAATACAATTTCCCAATAGTGAGGAGACCATTTAATGAAATAGCCAATAGGTTAGGAACTACCGAAGATTGGGTTCTGGGCAAAGTCGATGAATTCGTAAGGCTAAGAATTATTAGGAGGATTGGAGCCCTCGTTAACTATAGATCCAGGGGCTTGGTTTCCGCCCTAATAGGTGTTAATGTGCCAGATGGGTTAATCGATACTGTCGCCAAGGCCATAAACTCAGACTCCCAGGTCTCCCACAACTTCGTTAGGGATCATCCCAGGTATAATGTCTGGTTCGTTACCAAAGCGCAGAATAAGGAAGAACTCCTGAAAAAGGTTTCGGGCACCCTGTCGAGGTTTGATCTCCGTGATTACGTAGTATTAACCGCATTGAGGACCTACAAGATTGACGTTAAGTTTGACCTAATGAGGGGTGTCTCGAGGACCAAGGCTCCGCCTTTACCAAGCGAAGTACCTCCAATAGAGTCCACGGGCTTACCTATGGATTTCTTCAGAAAGTTGAGGGCTATTAAGGTTGTTGATGAACCATTTAATGAGATCGCGAAAATCGCAGGTATTGATGTTGATAGGTTAGGTGATTTAATAAATAGGTTGATGAAACTTGGAGTAATTAGAGACTTTTATGCAACACTTGATTCTGACAAGGTTGGGTTCAGGGAGAACGCCATGGTCGTGTTTAAGGCATCACAAGAGCTTTGTGAGAGGGTTGCGTTAATTGAGGAGGCAACGCACGTGGTACTTAGGGAGATAACCTTCGGTGAGTGGCCATATAACTGCTACTTCATGATCCACGGAGTCAGTAAGGGTGTTATTGAGGATTCCGTTAATGACATAATGCGTAGGCTCGGTATTGGGGGATACGAGATACTGTACAGCATTAAGAACCTATTACCGGAGATGCCCAATAGGCTTGAATTAACGAGCACCTGAGCTCTGCATAGCCCTAGCCCTACTAATTAACCAGTAGGCCACGGCCAACACCAGTATGCTTGCCACTAATATTATCCCGTAATCCAATGAAGCACCTGGCGTTGCAACATAAAGCAGTAACTCCCTCGATATTGCCGTTAACACAACAGCCAACACCAAATCAACTACTACCGAACCCGTCCTAATATACTCAAGGAACATATCCACGAACTCCAGGGCTATAACGACGAGGAAAACTGCCGATAACGCACTCAGTATCTTTATGTCAGTGATTGACGAAAATGGTGCTAAAGCTATTATGTCATGAATAGCTAAGTAAAGAGCCACAGCACCTAACACCACCGTTATGATTATTATGATTAGGTATAGGATGGCGCTGATTATCCTGAACGTACGTATTATGTCTTTCATATCCATATGTCGAACCTGTGCACTTAGGGGTTTAAATTGTTGAATCCATGTTTATGCAGATTTTTGAATTTAATAGTAATTAATTGAATACATACACAGACCCACGTAAGGCATAAGCAATAATGTTTTTAAGGTGCATAATGATTGACCCTTGTGTCGTTAGAGCGACTTTATGAGACCCTTAGGAAGATTGATAGTAAGGTTGACGAGGTGTATAAGCTGAGGGATAATGAGGACGCGGAGATTTCCAGGTTAATAGGTGAGGTTAGGGTTAAGGTTCAGGGTGAGGTTGAGGATTACATAAAGAGGTTAATCAATGAATATAGGGAGAACAGGAGTAGGGAGGTTGAGGAGGAGATACGCAAATACTCAGAGAACCTACATAAGGATATTGAGGAGTTCAGGAAGAAGATTAACAATGCAATAGATAAGACCGTTGATGAAGTGATTAGGGCATTAATCGGTGAGTAGGGAGGATGCCAGGTACTTACGTTATTAGGTTAACACCCCTGGGCCCGAGGGTTAGGGGCTTGAGGTCACGATACCTAACAAAGAATGAACTCAATGCACTAATACTAGCCCCAACAATCGATGATGCATTCAATGCGCTCAAGGGTACCGATTATGGGGAAGTCACAGAAAGGCTTGGTAAGGCTTCCACCGAGGCTCAGATAACAAATGAAATTAGAACACACATCATTAAATTATTGAACGCACTAGCCTTCTCAGTCCCCGAGCCAGCATCTACAGCATTGAGATCATACCTAATCAGGTTCGAGCTTGAGAACGTAAAGGTGATCGCCAAGTCATTAATGAGGGAGCTTGAGAGGAGCTCTATGGAGGGTTTGATCAACGTAGCCGTTGAGGAGGAGCTTGGTAGAAGGCACATATTGGCGGTATTGATGGGCGTCAGGGATTTGGAAGATCTTCGTAATAGGTTACTTGAGATGCGCCACCCAGCAGGTGCCGCTTTAGAAATATTCCTAAAGGTTAGTAAGCAGTTTACGCAATACTCAACCATGTTGCTAGACACACTAATTGATAAGGCATTCATAGAGTATTTATCGAGATTAACGAGGATTGATGAGTCAGTGAGCAGGTTCATACGCAATATCATTGATTATTACAACATCAACATAATCCTTAGGGGTAAACTATGGGGTTTACCGCAGGAGGTAATTAATGAGTTAATGATACGTTCAGGACCTGTTGCATCCACCGCACTTAAGATATACGGCGAGTCACCAACCAGGATACTCGAGGAGGTGGCTGCCGTGTTTCCAGCAATGGATGAATTAATAAAGGTCGCCGGTTCATCAGACCTGAGGCTTCTTGTCCAGTACCTTGGTTCGTTCAGTTACAAATTCGCACATAATCTTGAGGAATACATATTATCATTATTCACGGAATTCTCACCAGGAGCAGCCTTAGCCGCCGCCCACCTCAAGTTCACTGAGGGTGAGCTAGTCATTGCATTGCTGAATGCATACCTTGAGGGATTACCTAGAGATTTTATCGCGAAACTTTATGGGCCTGTTATTTGAGCTATTATTTAATGGATTTAATTTCCTCAACCTTCTTCATCAACTCCTCCTTGGCCTTGTTAATCCTATCATTGATCTGACTAAGGTACTTATTCACTATCTTCTTCGACTCCTCCTGAACCAACTCATTTATACCTGGCATCAATGAGCCCTTTAAGTAAACTACTTAAATGTCTTATTACCTAACTTCAGCAGTCATGCATGTCGAGATAACGCCGTTTTATTACAAGGATTATTGCCGATAACGATATCAACACCACCGAGATGATTAATAATGCCCAGTTAATCTTCACCTTGTTTATATGGGCTACGGCCTCTATTATGGCAGTGTTTGTTTCAGTGCATGTCCCATTTATTGACACCACCGTTATTGTATTTATACACGGACATGATAGGGGTATGGCGGGCTTTACGTATATGTCCAGGTCATTGTTGGCTACCGTATTGGTTACTAGGGAGTACGTGTAGGGTGTGTAGGTTATAGTTCCATTATTACTTATGGCTGTTACCGAGATATAACCACTACCAAGTATTGTCGCATTCAATGTTAAGAAACACTTCCCAGGTAATGTTATATTAACCCACTTACCCGTTGGGTTGAATATGTCGAATATTACCTGGCTCCTATTACTAAGTACTAAATGCTTAATCACGGGTATGTAGGTGATAACGTGGGCTATGACCGACCCATTGGCTAACGGTGTAGGACCTCCTCCATTTATTGATACCAAAGCGTCACCATGCACGTAATTCGTGATTGTCACGTAACCGGGAAATACGCATGTTCTCATTCCACTTAATGTTCCATTAATGCACACAATAGTCTCCCCATTACCTGTTAACGACTGAGGGAGTAATAATAATCCAGTTACTAGGGTTATTAATGCAATGGCCACTATGATTAAGGGCTTCGTCATTTAACGCCCTAGTAAGTCGGTACTTTAAAATTAATTACTACCCAATTCAATGAAAGTGATTACTTATCAACTCCCAATCATCCCTACTCAACCTCCAACCCATGGCACCAGCATTCTCCCTCACATGCTCGACCCTACCAGCCTTGGGGATTGGGACTAGGTTGTCAATACCCACGTACCAATTAAGCACAACCTGGATCGCAGTCTTACCATACTTCTTACCAATACCCATGAGAAACTCATTGTTGGAAAAGGCACCCTTCTCAATCGGCGTATATGCCAGGTAGAGCATCCCATTCCTCTGGACGTAGGGTATTACCGAACTCTCATCAACCCTATGAAGTAGGCTGTACCTATTCTCAACAGCAGCAACGTCGTATTTGCTGAGACATGATCTAGCCTCCTCAATACCATTAACATCAAAATTACTAAGGCCGAAGAACCGGATCACACCATCATCAACCAACCTCTCCATAGCCCTCATAGTCTCGCAAATTGGAACGTCAGGGGCAGGCCAATGGAGTAGGTATAGGTCTATGTACGTACCCAACCTATTAGCACTAGCTCTAGCTGACCTAAGGACGTCATCGTACCTGGCATGGTTAGGCCAAACCTTACTAACGATGAACAGCTCCTCACGTGGAAATCCCTTTATGGACCTACCAACAATTTCCTCTGTGTGCCCGCCACCGTACATCTCGGCGGTGTCTATAAGTGTCATACCAAGCCCAATGCCCTCCCTCAACACCCTAACCCACTCATCATCCCCACTATAGTCTGGGCTCCAATAACCACCGCCAATACCCCAGGTGCCCATTCCAATCGCGGAAACCTTACCGTTGATGGACTTTATGTACTTAGTATCCCTCATTAAACTCATTGTGATAAGTTGTATTCATTGGTTTATAAAGCAATTGTCGGTTGGTGATAAGTAAGAGTCATGCTTTCAATGTTTTTATTCATTAAGTTTTTATAAAATTCAATAATATAAATGTATTAAAACGCATTGATTAATATTAATTTATAGTGCGAAAAAATTTAATGCCGAGCTGTTAGATTATTATGTATGTCAGGCATGGAATTAAGCGAGAGAGATAGGCTTGTATTGAGGATTGTTGGTGATTACTGCGACCATAAAGGACAGGACAATATTAAGTTGGAGGAGATATCGGAAAGGTTGAGAATCGCAGGCGTTAGCGTTAATGATGCCATGGATTCACTATATAGGTTAGAGGATGCGGGACTTGTTAGACTTGAGATTGTGGGTTACTCAACAATAATCTACCTAACTGAGAAAGGAAGAGAGGTTTATAGAAAATTGTGAACCATTTTTAAGTGAGTTCATTATAAAAACAATGCTTTAATTAAATTTTCGTTCAACCTCTCATACACATCCTGTTGGTTTTGGTGCCCCCGCCACCTTGCATGCTCCGTGGGCTGGTCCGTCGGGGAATAGTTCGTAGATTCCTTCGAGTGTTTCTCCTGTTTCTTTTAGGAGCATCTTTATTGGTGGGCATACGCCGTAGGTTTCCCAGTACTGCCTCAGGTACTTAACAACCTTCCAATGCCTCTCAGTCATCTGCTGAACACCCTCGAGATTCCTAGCCATCCACTCAGCAACCCTCTCATCCCAAACCTCAGGATTCTGCAAAAAACAATCCTCATCCAAAACAACCCTCTTACCATCAACCTCATACTCACCTGGGCAGGTTACTGTGGGCATTCTTTCACCCAGGGTTTCATTATCTTGCTTTTAAGATAAGGGTTATTGCACGTGGCTTGTAAAACTGCCTATTGATCAATAGCAGCATTAAATCTTTACCTTAAACATATCTTTCATCATTAACCTGTGGAACACATGCTTCGCAGAATCATAGCTCAGACCGTATGTGTACCTAAGTATGGCTGAGTCCGCGATTATTGCCTTATCGTAACCTATTGTATCAATCCTCCTCAGCAATCTTGATCTAAGTATAACATAAACAACAGTCCTGGCGGCAAGGGTTCTCTCCTCGACGGTGTTCTGCGGTGTTCGTGGTTTATTGATATAATTAAGCGTTAATTTAAGCCCTGGTGGCTGTGGTATATCGATCCTAAGCCTCTTACTGGCAATGCTAAATAATGAAACAACACTGGGTTTGCAACCCAACTTGGCGCTTAGGTAGTCTCTAAGAACCTCGTTATAGTAATCAGCATGTATTAGTACATCACCCCTCACTTCACCTAATCTCTTAACAATCTCCCTAGCCCTTAACTCAGACCTAAACTTAATCCTCTCAGAATCCATCCTCGCATACCTTATCGTTAATCTAACAATATCATCAAAATCACCCCTCAAAAACGCTGAGTTATACATCCTCATAACCTCACCAATCCTAAACTCGATGTACGCGATATACCTGTCATAATCGCCCAAGGGCACTTGGGGCGTACCCTTAATGATTGACGACATCCTTATTTTCATGGCAATTAGTCCATAGGGATCGATGGGAATTACCGAGACACCCTTACTGTATAGGTCCCTTAGGGTTTCGTAGAAAGCCCTCGTATATTCCAGGTCTGAGTATTCAATATCATAAAGTAGGTTGTTAAAGGTTATTTCTCCCTTTATAAAACGCCTAACACTCTCTATATCAGGTATTTCGGCAATCAACACATCATACTGCTCAGCAAACTCCCTAAAATATTTCAAGTACTCAATCCTGGACGGCATTAAAATTATTGAAAGCACTTAGAGAACACCTCATTCATTATTAATCAAAAAGAAATATTAATTTTAAAATAATTTATTGATTAAGACAATCACATGTATGTTATGAACTGCCTAACACCGAAGTTCCACGAAGCCTCCTCACACCTATTATGCCTAGTCCTCGGCACACCCAACTTACTCATGAATTCGTCTATTCCTATCCTATCTATGTAGTCCCCTAACCTTTCGCCTGGTTTTGCCTCGCTCCTCCATACATCTATTATCTTCCTAACTGCGGCAACAACCTCCCTATACTCAGGAGGATTGACGGGCAACCAAGGAACAACCTTATATGGGAGCCTTGGTCCCGTACCTGTGTTGCTCGTCTTGCCGCCGACGAAAATCGCCACACCAATCTTATTTGGATCCCAATCGAAGTAATCACAAACATTCTTACACCTACTACATGCTATGCACTTCCTCTCATCAACCTCAATCCCAACCGAACCATCAGGTTTACCGAAGAGTTTAATTGCGCCTACTGGGCATACGGCGGCAACGTCAGGCGTGACCTTCTTGAGAGCCTCAGCACTAGCCGGCAAGCAGAATTTAATCCTCTCCGGGTCTGGCTTCGGCGCTTGTCCATAGTGACCAACAATGACTATGTCACCAGCCAACGTGCCACCACAGATGTTGGGGCAGCCGGCCACGAATATCATGAGCTTAGCCGGTAGTTCTATTTCTCCTGTGAAGTAAGGCTTCAGATAATTGTACAGTACCTGGGTTATTGATGGAGCATCAACAACAGCCGTAGTACACGTTAGGTAAGCCGTACACGATGTTATATGCCACAGAGATCTACCCCATCCTCCCACTGGGAATCCTAGCTTCTCGACCTCTTCCTTAATCTTTAAAGCCTTATCAAGACTATCGGTAATGAACTCCAGGTTCATACCCCTGGTCGCCCTGACAACACCAAGTCCATACTTATCTGCAATATCGACGAACTTCTCGAGAGTATCTACACTCAACCTACTGTTTGGTGGTAGACCAACCTTTATTGTGAATATTCTATCACCAGTCTCGCTTATGTGCTCAATGATTCCATTACCATGGAATTTTCTATCAATCCATTTACCATAGTTATTCCTAATTATTTCAGGCAGTTGTGTTGAGAATGGCACTGGTATCCTCTTGTTCATTCTGTCCTTTGGTTCAGGGGTTATTGCCAAGCTCATGCCCATCACCCCTCACTAAAGTATTCCTTAACCAATGACCTTGACCAATCCTCATACATTTTCCTCTCGTCATCGGTCAAAACAGCACCAATAGAAATCCTAAGATGCGCCGATGGGGTTCCCCTAGGCTTATTAGGCAACGTCTTATCAGCAACCTCGCTGATTACCTTAAAACCTCTCCTAATAATCATATCACCAATTCTATGCCTACGTGGCGCCAATTCCATGTATTTATTTATTAACTCCGTGGCAAAGGGTATGACATCCTCTATCGAGTCAAGTAATGCCACGGCCCTACCAAGCTTAGGTCCGAAGTGGCCCTGCGCGTGGGCTCCTACGAGTAGTGCTATCTTCCTATTCTTACCAGGCTTTATTGCTGGGAATGCCCTCCTGATGCAGTTCATTGCTTTGAGGCACTTTGAACCATCTATTCTCAATTCCTTTCTCTCCTCATCCCAGGCAATAGCCTTTGAAGGACAGGACTCGACAAGCTCCTTCGGGTTTATTTTACCCTCCTCAACCATCTTCCTGAGTAGTCCCTGATCCACCTCGGGTGCACCAACCCAGGTACCTATTAATGCGAAGTCAGCTCTTGAGTTAGCCGTAGCGCAATCCATCGGACATCCGCTGAACTTGAACTTAATCTTGTATGGAAACATCTGCGTATTTAAGTATCTATAAATTGCTGGGTGGCTCCTTACGTAGTCCATGGCGTGTAACGTATCATATAGTGCGAACTCGCATAGGGCTGGTCCTGGGCATGCGTAGAACTCCCTAAACGTATCGCCTGAACCACCCACGTCTGTCCCAATTATTGTCCTTATGGCATCCACAGCCTCATCAGCCTTCTCCGCGATCATGTTCATAACAAGAGCCCCCGTGTTCCCTCCAAGCTCTAACAATTCGATTCCATACTTCTTAGCAACCTCGATTACCTTCCTTAGGTAACTTGTTGAGTAGAACCTTCCTGCTGGTGTGTATGTTCTGAAATGTATCTCAACGAACTTACCATCCCTACTCCTCCTGGCTAATATCCCACTGAATACATATCTTACCCTGAATGACCCGCTTAACCACGGTGTATACTTCTTAGCTAAGCCCTCGGCATAAGCCTCTATGGGATATTTAGTCTTCCTTAACTCCTTCACATAGCTAGGCCAGGGACCACCCTCAAGATACTCAAGCATCTTCATGCCACGCTCAAGATCACTGGGTGCTTTTTGCTCCGACATGTTTATCGTTGATTATTCTGAACCTTTTTGAAAAGGGTTATTCCACATTGTACGTGTTAGTTGTTTTAACAAGATCCTCAGATCAGTACATATTCAAGCTTGCTTCCTTGATTTTCCTGCCTAGTGATTTCATGATCATTAGGAATACGTACAACCCATTAAGTACATCCTTATCCCTAAGTAGCCTTATGACGTCCGAAAGATTTACGTCTTTGTCCTTAATCCTAATCATCGCTTTATCAACCTCATCATCATTCAACGACTCACCTAACAATTTAGGCAGTGGACTATTGAGTAGACCATCAATTAATGGCGCTAATCCTCTGACCATAATAGCTAGGTTATCAATCATGTCATCGGTTATCACACTCGATATGTTCTTAATGGTCATTAATAATTCGATGGCTGTATCGAGCGCGCCTGATTCATATAATAGTATTAATTTATTCATTACGTCAATTAATGCCTCATCCTTATTAACACTCTCAATCAATTTCTCAATTCTCTTGGGAGGTATACTCGTGCTCATGCTAACCCCCTCATAGTCAGTGGTAATGTTAAATAAAACGCCCTAATGAACCACCAACCAAACCTTGTGGTTATAAATGGCATCTCATTGACCTTATAATCCCACCATGGTAACCAAGCCCTACCCCTACCATGCTGCGTATAGAGGTCGCTGAGCATTGGACATATTGTCTCGCCC
>NZ_LCWN02000037.1:0-20382 GCF_002078205.2 Vulcanisaeta sp. EB80 | reverse complement strand
ACATTAAGTTTTATGGGAGTTTTATGGAGTTTTTATCACATATCATTATCTTGCCATACGTAGGCGAAAAAGCCGTCGAAGTAACTAGGAACCTAAGCATGGAGATATACGTAGGTGCTTAATTTTTACAACTTTGAACTTAAGCCCTAAGGGAATTAGCCCTCATCAAGTGATACCTTATCTATGTCTATACCCATATCTAATAACACGAACTTGGACACATAATGCTGCTTATCGGGCCAGTGAATAACGTATGCCTGCCTATATCTACCCTTCTTCACCTTAATCACAAGCGTACCATAATTACCGCATATGGGGCACCTAATCCTAATACCTAAATTCTTGTAATTCACATGAGATCTTTAGTGCGCTTATTTATAAGTCCTTTGTCTCATCTTTAAATACATCAAATGGGGTAAAGCTTAAATACCCCAGTTTTCCAGTACCCCTTATGGTGACGTATGACGCTCTAATGAAAGATCTCAACAATTCCGAGGTAGAGCTTTCCCGATTACCAGCGCTACTACATGAACTCAGCAATAAAATAGTTGAGAATTGGTCTGAATTGAAGAATAGCAACGAATACATTAGAAGCAGGAGAACAGCCTTCAACCGTTCATTTTATGAACTTAAGCCCTCAATAAAACTAAACATAATAATTACGAAGACGGATCATGAAATTAATGAAGAAATTATGAGACAGGTACTGGCTGGCTTAAGCATTAGTGATTTTTACATTGGTGAGAACCTAATCTCACTGTCTACCCCAGATTCCAAGTTAATTACAACTACAGTCTACGCACTTGGTAATGTGCTTCATAGAGAAAATATTAGTGTTTACCTTTATCCAATGGTAATGGAGGGTTTCAGGAAATTGAGTATTCCATTTCATATAACGATTAGGCGTAATGGTGAGTTAGATGATTTCGTAGTGAATGTCGATAGGGCTAGGTCGTTGATTAATAATCCCTCTATTCCTGATTACCTACGTTCCTGGTTAATATCAGCTGTTAATAATTGGGGTAGTGTTAGGGTTAAGAAGGGTGTTCGTTTTGTTTGGTATGCTGTTAATGGTTTGTTTGGTAGGAGTTCTGTGTTTGGTTGGTTTGTTGGTGATGGTGTTCTTGGTCATGTTGGTAGGGGTAGTTTTGATGTGGGTTTTTCGTTTGTTGTTGATGATGTGGTCAAGGCTTTCATGAGTGATTTCCTGTGTCGTCTTTATGGTTGTGGTGGTAGGTTCTTTGGTGGTTCTGGTGCTAGGGGTAGTGAGCATTACGTGGTTTGTCCGGTCAAGGCTGTCGTTATCAACGATATAATTTCTATTGCTAAGTCCTGGCCTGGGTATGCCCTGGTTGATAGGGTCCGTGAGTTGCTTGATGCCGTTAATTACTCAACACCGTGCCTTGGCTACAGGAGGCATCCTGTAATTAATGTGTTTGGGCATGAGTTGGTGCTTCGTAAGCATAACATGGGTCGTGGTTGGTATTTAACAAAGGTGAGTAGTGATAAAGAATTGATTGAGAACATAGCCAATGACCTGAGGGTGGCTGGGTTCGATGTGAGTGTTAGGGAGGGTAGGCATGGCTTCGAGCTTTACGTGCCTATTGAGGGCACTAAGAGGATTTTGAGGATGCTTGGGCTTTACGAGAAGTTTTATGGTGAGCCAAGAAGGCTGCCAAGTATTGACGAAGTAACCAAGGTACTTAGTAGTTTCCCTATCAAGAGGTGGCATGTGCATGTTGGTAAGGGACGAAATTCGAGGGGTTATGAGTACGAGGAGACTTGCCTATTGATATCCCTGGGAAATTCAGAGGCTGCTACCAAGCTCAGGGAGGTTCTGGCGAGCGTCGGTATTAGGGTTCGTAAGGTCGTGTGGGGCACGGTAATAATATGTAACCCCGAGGATAGGGAGTTGGTTGTGAAAGCCTTACAATCCTTGGGCTCAAATGATCCACCCAAGTGAGCCGTATCCCTATTATTTACAGGCTGTGATCCACCCAGTGTTTGTGGGTGTGTTGGCTATTGCTGTGGCTGATGCTATGTAGTAAATCTTCGTTGGGTAGAGGGTCCATGATGTCGTTGCCGACGCTACCTGCCCGGCGAAGTATATGCTCATTGTTTCTCCAACGCCTTCCCCAACATTGTCCTGGAGCGTTGGTGGTGAAATTCGTGGTGCCTTTAGTGTTCCTTCTCCGCCCCATTCCTGGTCGCCAATCGTTATCTCGCTGTGGAATGTGTACCCGGGTAGCCCGCTGCTATTTATCCATGCCGTGATCCAATGGATGTTGGTGCAGTTGGTGTTGTACTCGACCCACTGCCTTACTGTGTATACCGTTAGTCCAAGCGCGTCCTTACCTTCCCACTCCGCCAGTACGTATATAATTAATTCATCACCACTGGATTTAGGTGTGGGCGTTATGAATGATTTTATCTTCACAGTGATGCTAGCTGGTGTGTAAGCCGCTAGTAGGATTACCGTGAGTAATATGATCATGATTGCCATGATAACGCCTCTCCTACTCATAACCTTACTTGTTAATTATTGCCTAAATATAATTACAAGGTTTTATTGCAGGACCTTCTATTGGGGTTGTTTAGGCAGGGTGCGTGCTATCGCTTAACCATAGGTTCGATTATTACGTTCATTAATTGCAATGTTTAAAATTGTTGTGCTACTTTGTTGGTTTGGTTATGGGTGTTGATTGGGATTACGTTGATTCATTGATTAGGGATGTGATGGACTCGATAAATAGGGTAAATCGCTATGTCGGTAAGCCGTATAGTGAATTAAGTGAGGAGGAGAGGTTGGCGATTAGGTACTTAATAATAACGATGGTGGGATCCCTAAACGCCCTCGCCCTACACATAGTTAGGAGGCACTTTAATGAGAGGCCCGAAACCTGATCCACTCTCTGCGTGTCCTTAGGGATGGTGGGTTGATTGATGAGGCTTGCCTTAGGGATATTGTTGCGTTAATAAGGCTTAGAAACCTGCTTGTTCATAGGTACTGGGTCATTGATGATGAGAGGGTTTATTGGAGCGTCAGGAATAATTTTAAATGCATACTTGCGTTGTTGGATTCGATAAGGGGTTTGCGTGGGCGTTAAGTATAGGTACTTCAGGATCAACGATGCTGGGAGGAATAGGTTAATTGAAACTATAAGATCTGTAGTGAATGGGTATAGTGAGGTTCTCCTGGCAGTCCTGTTTGGCAGTTTCGTCGAACTTGGCAAGTTTAGGGATGTGGATATCGGCATTTACTGCAGGGGTGGTTGTTGGGACGTGGCTGTTGAGTTAGGTATGGAGCTTGAGGAACGTATTGGTCTGCCCTTCGACATAGTGGATATCGATGAGTCACCAATCACCCTCCAGTTAAGGATCTTTAGGGCAGGCATACCAATCCTCGAGAGGATCCCTGGACTGTTTGAACACTTATTCCTGCGTTCCCTCGACTATCAGTTCATGATTAGGCAATCACCGGAGGAAGTGACGTAGACTAAGCATTGTTTGATAATCACCGTCAAGTTTAATAACGTGTCGTCGTCGCGTTTTGTGTTTCGACTATTCATTACTTATTTGTCGTTTGTGGGCATTACCTTCGCTAATCATACTAGGATTAGGGTTAAATATTGCTGGTTCTCTTCGGTGTGCGTGGGTTTCGTCTCGCTGTTGATTAATGTGTTGAATTACGTGGGGATTATCGCGTTCGCATCGTCTGGCGCGTTTAAGGCTTACGAGAAGGGTTTGGATATACTGGGTGGTATTGTCCTCGGCTCCTCCGTCGCCCTGGCAGGTGGTATCATTAGGGATGTGCTGCTGGGCATTTTTCCGCCTACGAATATTGTCTATTTACCATATGCGGTAACGGCCATTACCGCATCCATAGTTGCGTACGCATTTTACCCCCTCGTATCAGGGTTTCGGGAGGCCTTCCTATACGCTGACGCTGTTGGCCTCGGCACGTTTGCTGCGGTTGGGGCTGAGATAGCGTATCAACATAGCCTCAATATACTTGGCATTATATTGATGGCTGCGATCACTGCGACGGGTGGTGGTGTTGTTAGG
The DNA here is from genome assembly GCF_002078205.2 of Vulcanisaeta sp. EB80. NCBI lineage: Archaea > Thermoproteati > Thermoproteota > Thermoprotei > Thermoproteales > Thermoproteaceae > Vulcanisaeta > Vulcanisaeta sp. EB80. The sequence continues at coordinate 16,317 of NZ_LCWN02000037.1, read as the reverse complement.
GATGTTTTGGCTGGCGAGGTTCCCGTGATATTTAGGCGTGATATTTACGCTACAATAGCGATGTTGGGCGGTATCCTATATGTAATACTGAGACCTGTGGTTGGTGGTGAGGTAGATATATTGGTCACTGCGGTATCTATAATACTCGTGCGATTCGTAATAATAATGAAGGGCCTTGATAAATCCTATGTAACAATACGTATGGTGCGGCATGGGGTTAATAATCGTGAAAGGGAAGCACTTAAACGTAAATAGATTTCAATCTTCAACAACATTGATGCCTAATTCGCGGGCTATATTTATCAACCTCTTAATGCGACTCCAGGATCTATCCCTAACAATCACGATGTTTCCTGCCTCTTCAGGTAATAACCCAAGTCTCCTTAACGCGTCACTAAGCTTTGTGTATGTGGCTTTATCCATTATGGCAACGTAATAATTACCTGGATCCTTTCTTCGGCTTACGTTCAGCCCCTCCGCCAGCCTCACCACCTTCGCCCACCCCCTCAATGCCTAATGCCCTCTCTACGCTATCCATCGAATACCCAAGAACTCTCATTAACCTCTCAAGAAGCTTTTTCTTAAATAGATCGCTGCCCGCCATAAGCCTTAGTAACGGCATGTAATATAATGAAACCTCCGAACTACTAGCATGCAACTCAATCCTGAGCCTATTAATGAGCGCATCCCTCAATTGCCTGGACTCCCTCGTTCTAGCCATGAGCCTTATTCTCTCGGGAAACGATAACCTAACAAACCTAGCCAATGGTGGTTTATTTCGTACTAGGGCTATGCCTGCCGTCATCAACTCAAGCATGTACGGCATTAACTCCCACCCCTGGGTCTTCACAATCCTACCCCTGACAACGTCGGAGAGCGATAGATTATCAAGTGCGTCGCTGAGGGCATCTACAGACTTTGCGTACACGGATGGTACGTTATCCAGAGCCCATGGGTAGTAGTTCTCCCAGTCAAAGCTAGGTAGGAACGTCACCGACCTAGCTTCATCAAATCTCCTTGCATGGAATACCTTATCCAGTACCTTGAACATATCGAATTGGTGAGCCCTCTCTGTGACTGTGACGTCATCTTTAGTGACGACCTTCTTACCCTCCGCAACTGCCTGTAGGTCGTTTATTGCGGCCCTAACGTCACCCCCAGATGACTCAGCAATGAGTTTTAACGCGTCCTCCTCACACTTAATACCCTCATTGTTGCAGATCCTCCTCAATATTGTCATTATGTCATCCTCATTCAATGGCTTCAACTGTATAACCTCCGCCTCATCCCTCAACTCCCTGAACTTGGGGTCCCAGGGGTTGTTCGCGGTCATTATTATGGGCCATGTTGACTCCCTAATCAACTCAATAATAGCCGCTAACCCACCCTTATCCTCCCTAACATTCAACCCATCAACCTCATCAAAGAGTATGATCCTACCCCTAAACCCAAAGAGCGAGCCCATCTTCATGGAACCCCCTATTACCTGCCTAATCCTCTCACCCGTCCTCACATCGCTCGCGTTAAGTTCTAGCACTTCATAGCCTTTCTCGTTAGCCAAAGCATAGGCGAGCGTTGTCTTACCAATACCGGGAGGTCCGGCTAATAACACGGCTCTCCTATTTGGTTTACCCTTCTCCCAGCTGTTTATCCAATCAAGTAGCGCCTTCTTAGCCTCATCTTGGTTCACAACCTCAGAGAGCTTCCTTGGTCTGTATTTCTCGACCCAAGGTATCCTCCTAGACACAACCTACTCACCTCCTCTTGGCAGGCGCCTTGGTTTCCTTAGCCGTGCTTAATCCATACTTCTTACCAATGAGCATGAGTCTCGCGAGTAGGGCTGATAGTTGTATCTCCTCATCAGAACCTTCGGTAAGCCTATAATCAATATCCGCCACAATTTCTGCAACTTCCACCTTAGCCTCCTCAGGTATCTGCACCTCACCGCTCAGTATTCGCCTCTGTACTGCCTTAAGTATTTCTATGCCAGATACGCCGTGTTCGTACATTAGCGCGCGTAACTTATCGCGAGCCTTTACGAAATCCCCACTGAATGCTATGTTCACTAGATCTATTATTTCCTTAGGTTCTATGAAGCCAACCGTCTTATAAACAATCTCAGGTGTTATCTCCTTGGCCGTGGCCGCCGCTGCCTGTAGTGTGTTTATTGCCTTTCTCATGTCCCCCTGGCTTATCTCCCAAATTGCCCCCAATGCCTCGTCGTTGATCTTAACACCCTCCCTCGATGCGATCTCCCTCAACCTAGCAATAACGGCATCCTTAGGCAGCGGTGCAAACCTAAATAACGCGCACCTGGACTGGATGGGCTCGATAATCCCAGACAAGTAGTTGGCTAGGAGTATGAACCTGGTGACGTTAGCGTACATCTCCATCATCCTCCTCAACGCCTGCTGCGCATCTGACGTCATGTTATCCGCCTCATCGAGTATTATTAATTTATACGGTGCCTTACCCATCGGTGCTGTCCTAGCGAATTCCTTAACTCTCTCCCTAATCGTGGTTATGCCTCTCTCGTCGCTTGCGTTGAGCTCGAGGACATTCTCACGCCAGGAGTCGCCGTAGAGCTCGTGGGCGATGGCAAGGGCCATGGTAGTCTTACCAGTACCAGGGGGTCCGAAGAATATGAGGTGTGGCATGTTTCCTGTTTTCACGAACTGCTTTATCCTCTCCTTAACCTCTTCCTGATCAATAATCTCATCAATCCTAGACGGCCTATACTTCTCAACCCATATTAGTTCTGCGATGGACATTGCAAGAGTATGAATTATTTCAAGGATAAATAAATTATTCTTTCCAGGTATTTGGGGAGGTAATATTATTAATAATATTGGAAGAGCCTCACCTTGCGCTTGCGGCAATTCTCTCCATCTCGTCTCTCTTCCTTACAGCGTAGGATTTCTGATCGTTCTGGGCAGTGGCCACTATTTCCTCGGCAAGGCACTCCTCAATTGGTTTTGGATTATTGAAAGAGCACTGCCTAGCCCCTTCCGTGATCCACCTAATCGCTAAATCAAGTCTCCTCAGCGGTGATACGTCAACCGATACTGGGTACGCTATACCGCCATAAACGACCCTCGTGATCTCCTCCCTAGGCGCTGCGTTGATTATTGCATCGACAAAGACCTGGATTGGGTTTTGCCCGGTCTTTAGGTAAACTATGTCAAAGGCTCTCTTAACTATGTTGTAAGCCTTGTGCTTCTTACCTGCATTCCTACCTGGATGCATTAATTGATTAATCAGTCTCTCAATGGCTGGTATCCTAGCCTTGCCAAACTTCCTCTTTTGATACCTACCTGACGTGTGCGGTAGATACATGGGCTTTAGGCATAAATACCTCCTAAGCCCTGGATCCTTAACCACAACATTATCAAAGGGCCACTTACCAAATAATTTTATTGGTTCACCATCTAAGGTCTTCAAATCCCTAGGGCACTCCTCGATTATCGTTACTCCACCGACTTGGTAAGTTACTGTCTCCTTGGGTAGTGTAATTTCCCGATCACTCATTACGCAGGTAAGTAACACGAATACCTTTTTAAACATTTACCAAGGTCGAGGATTGGTTGGAGGATGGGGTGGTATTATTTCAATTAGCCCTTCACAACACCAATTGGTACATGCCTCGAGATCCTCTTAGCCATACCCGTGGCCTCGGCAACCTCGGCCACCTTATCCACATTCTTATAGGCCTCAGGGGCCTCCTCACTTATTATCTCGCTCTCGGCAGACCTGACTATGATACCCCTACTCTCCAGGGTACTCCTAACCTTATTTGGCGGTAGCATCCTAACTGCGGCAGACCTACTAAGCGTCCTACCTGCGCCGTGAGGTGCTGTACCGAAGGTTACCTGGAATGATGTTGGTAAACCAATCAATACGTAGGACGCCGTACCCATACTACCTGGGATAAGCACTGGTTGACCGATATCCCTGTACTTAGGTGGTATTTCTGGCCTGCCTGCTGGGAATGACCTGGTGGCTCCCTTCCTATGCACTAGGACTTTCCTTACGTGACCTTCATCATCGATTATGTGATCCTCTATCTTAGCTATATTGTGGGCTACATCATAAACAACCTCAAGACCTAGTTTGTCTGGATCCCTGCCAAAGACTCTCCTAAACGCCTCCCTAACCCAATGCGTTATTATCTGCCTATTGGTCCATGCATAGTTAGCCGCACCCTTCATCGCAGCCAGGTAGTCCTGGGCCTCCTTAGTCTTCAACGGCATCGCAGCCAACTCCCTATCTGGCAGGAACAACCCCCATTGCCTCATTTTATTCTCGGCAACCCTTATGTAATCGGTGGCAACCTGGTGCCCAAGCCCCCTACTACCCGTGTGTATGAGCACCATTACCTGACCCTCTTGCTCAATACCAAGTCTCTTGGCCAGGTCTGGATCGAATATCTTGTTGACGACCTGGATCTCTATGAAGTGGTTGCCACTACCAGTCGTCCCAAGCTCATCCTTACCCCTCTCCTTAGCCCTCTGGCTAACCTTACCGGCGTCGGCGCCCTCATAATGCCCAAACTCCTCTATGTAGTTCTTATCATCAGACCAACCATAGCCCTTAGACAACGCCCAATCAACACCATCCTCAAGAACCCTATCCAAATCAGAGAAGGACAACCTAAGAAGCCCCGTCTCACCAACACCAGCTGGTACGAGCTTAAATATCGTATCAACAAGCTCCCTCAACTTCGGTCTAACCTCCCTCTCGGTTAGGTTCGTCCTCAACAACCTGACGCCGCAATTAGAGACCACAAATCCGTCGGCAATAAAATCATGTGGATCATCATTAAGTGTGACATCATAAACAAATCCGTTAAATGGCTCAATCTTGACGTCCTCAACCTCGTCCCATACGATATCACCGTAAACGTGCTCCTTCAACCAATCCTCAAACTTCGGGAAGTTCTTAGGAACCCTGGGCTTAGTCTTCCTGCCTTCGTAAATACTACGTTCAATAAATCTCTCATTAGCAAATTCCGAAGTAAGCGTAAGGATGATGGAGGTTTTCGTAGCACCGGCCTCGGCAAGAACCTTGGCTGCCCTCTCGACACTAGCCCTCTCCTCAATGACCCTCTCCTTAAGCCTAAGCCACGCAACGGCGGCTAAGGCCAACCTCCTCCTTAGTGGATTATATTCATAATTAATCCTGCCCCAAAGCCTAACTAGGTTCTCGGGCTCGTTGGATATGTAGAGTCTTAACCAAACCCTACCATTACCAGCCTCGATCCTATGTATACCAAGCACCCTAACGCCGAATTCACCGAGGAGCTCGGCAATGTCCTCCAGGAATTCAACGCCATCATCCTCCAATTCCTTTACTTTAGATACCGTAACGTAGGGCTGTTCGAAATTATAACCATTAATGGTCATTGGCTTGCTCATCTCGGCGCCGAAGTACGCCGCTAGGAACAACCTCTTTATCCACAAGGGCATATTCCTTAACCACCCAGGTACTCTGAATTGGGTATGTGTTTTCTTACCTGCAGGTGCTCCAAGGGCTATTAATAATTCCTTAAAGCTTCTGGAATTAACGTGTACTGCGCATTCATGGCTCATGGTCTCCTTGCCATTGATTTTCAATTTCCTCTCCCTGCAGTACACATTGGATGGTGTGAACCCAAGTGCAATTACATCCTGCCTCAACTCCTCAAGCCCCTCCCTAGAGCCGTAGAATGCCGTTATCTTACCCCTCTCGCCATTAAACGCTCCATCACCAATGAAGTACCCAAGCAGCTTTACTAAGTATGGTAGTTTGGGATTCCTAGCGTTAAGCGGTAATAATCCTCTCCTCTCAAGCTCCCTTCTAACGCTTGGTCTAAACCCGTCACCACTGAGTATCATTATGTCGGGCGGTTCCTCATAAGGCACACCTTCGAATGGAAATACGGCAACTCTCTGTCCAACCCTAATTTCGCCAGCATTGACCATACCGTTAGGCGTCAGTATTGGGTGGTCGACACTTGCCCTAATTTCGAAACCCGCCCTAGTCCTAATTCTAATTAACGACCTCTCCCACCTCCACAGGAATAACTTGATCTTCGTCCACGTAATACCCCCATTGTTTTTATCAATAGATACCAACTCACCACCCTTAAACAGCTTCTCTATAGGTACGGTATATCCAAACTTCGTCAACACCTTAGTGCCTGCGGGTAGGCAATTAATATCATACCCAATCCCTCCTGGGCTTACGACTCCCTCTTCCATGTCCATTGCGGCTACTCCGCCTACTGGGAATCCGTAGCCTTGGTGTGCGTCTGGTAGGGCTATGCTGTACTTGTAAATGCCCGGTAGGCACGCTACGTTTGCTGCCTGCTCCAGGGTCATGTCTGTCTTCATCTTCTCTATTAGGTCTTCATCGGCGAATATCCTGGCTGGTACTTTCATGCACGGCTTGTAGCCCTTCGGTATCTCCCACACGTACTTATCTATCCTCCTTAGTGGTGGTGCCATATTACTGCAATTACCTCAATGCCTCAGCGGTTTTATAAGGGTTTATCCTCAACCAACTTAATTCGTCGCATATCAGGTTGTTAATCAGTAGTCCTTGAATAATTTATAAAGGGATGTGTATTGTTAGTCACGTGCCCATTGATTACAGGGCTGTTGGTTTGAAGGTTGGTTTGGAAATTCACGTTCAATTAAACACAGGCAGGAAACTATTCTGTAACTGCCCACCTGTGATTAGGAATGACGAACCCCACTTCCGAGTCACCAGGAGGTTGAGACCCAGTATGAGTGAGCTCGGTGAGGTTGATCCAGCAGCCATGTGGGAGTTTAGGAAGCACAGGGTTTTCGTGTATGAGGGTTATTACGACACAACATGCCTCGTGGAGTTGGACGAGGAGCCTCCCCATGAGCCTGACCCCGAATCCCTCGAGGTGGCGTTGGCTGTTGCCCAGATGTTTAATGCGAAGGTTTTTGACGAGATCTACGTCATGAGGAAGATAGTGATTGATGGTTCAAACACCTCAGGCTTCCAACGAACAATGCTCGTGGCCCACGATGGCCTAGCCAAGTTCTTCGATTACAAGGTACCTATACAAACCATAGCCCTTGAGGAGGATGCGGCGAGGAAGATTGAGGAGAGGGGTGACACCGTGGTTTACAGGCTCGATAGGCTAGGCATACCCCTAATCGAGATATCCACAGGTATACTGACCTACAGTCCCCAGGAAATCATGGAGGTCGCGTACTACATAGGGCATAGCATTAAGATGACGGGCAAGGCGAAGAGGGGTCTCGGTACCGTTAGGCAGGATGTTAATGTGTCAATAAGTAATGGGGCTAAGACCGAGATTAAGGGTGTTCCGGACCTAAGTCTCATACCTAAGGTCATAGAGTACGAGGTTCAAAGACAATTGAACCTACTCGCTATCAGGGATGAGTTGAGGAGTAGGGGGGTTAGGGAGGATTGGTTCACTGAGGATTTCATAGACGTCACAGACATATTCTCAGGCACTAAATCCAACATACTGAGGAGGGTCATTGACACCGGCGGTAGGGTCATTGCAATAAAGGTCCCTGGGCTCAGGGGTATATTGGGTAAGGAGGTGCAACCAGGGCGTAGATTTGGTACGGAGTTGGCTGACAGGGTTAGGGTCTGGACAAGCCTTTCAGGGCTCATTCACAGCGATGAGTTGCCAGGCTATGGGATAACGGGTGAGGAGGTTTCTAGGGTATCCTCTAGGTTGGGTGTTGACTCATTCATACTCCTGGCTGGTAATAACGATAGGGATTTAGCGGATGCCGTAAAAGTCATAATCGGGAGAATCAAAGAGGCGATGTACGGTGTTCCTGAGGAGACCAGGGCAGCCAACCCTGACGGCACCACGAAGTTCATGAGACCCAGACCTGGCGCCGCTAGGATGTACCCGGAGACTGACCTTAGGCCCATTAGGGTTACGATAGAGATGCTGGAGAAAGCCAGGTCATTGATACCAGAGCCTATAGAGTCCAGGGTTAATAGGTACATTAGTTATGGTATGAGTAGGGAATTGGCCATGCAGGTTATTAGGTCACCGTACTATGACTTAATTGATTACTTAATTGAGGAGTTCAAAGATAAGGTCTCAGCCACGCTAATAGCGAATACTCTCGTTAATACATTGAGATCGCTGCAGAGGGATAGTGTTGACGTGTCTAGGATAAACGAGGAGCACCTAAGGGATTTGTTTAACGCCTTATCTAACGGTGCCATAACGAAGGAGGCGATACCCGACGTACTAAGGGCATGGGCTGAAGAACCTAGCGCAAACATAAACGCCATAATAGGGAAGCTTGGTTTATCTAAAATGAGTTATGGAGAGGTTAGGGAGGTGGTTTTCAAGAGGGCTAGGGAATTAGGCATTAAGGATAGGGATAAACTAATCAAGGCGTTGATTAGGGACTTAAGAGGTAGGGCAGATCCTAATGACGTAATCAGGGCGGTTGATGAGTATTTAAATACAGAGAAATCCTCACAATGATCAGGCTTGTAACCATTTAATTCCTAAACGCTTCACGGAGTTCCTTAGGGCAAGGACTTGTTCCTGGCTTAACTCTATAGTTTTATTAACCAAGCCATGGGTTATTGTCAACTTAACACTTGCGGCTTTCCTAACTTCCTCATCAAGCCCTGCCTTTCGGAACTTTAGATAATGTATACTCCTGGGTTGTGCGCCTGGGCTGTAATCCTCGGGATAGATTGGTACGGCACCTATTTTGTCTTCATTAATTATTAAGTACACTGACTTCTCAATACCTCCGTACTTGGGAAGTAGGTTTCTCAATTCATCATAGTTATACACATAGATGAAGAGCGTTAGGCTAATCTCGTCATTACCAGGTATCATCGGTGCGTAAGTCCTTATTGCCTCCTTAAGCACAGACTCGTCGTTAGTGCCTTCCAGGTACACGGTCTCCTCTATCTGGAACCACACGGTAATGGCATCCTCAAATAATGCCGTAACCCTATCATCAACCTTAACATACCTTGACGACTTATAATTACTCACAAGCGAGTATACCCTCTCCCTAATCTTTGAATACTCACTTGGTAAATACACATTATTTATTATTTTAATGAGCTCACTAGTTGACATTTAACCGCACCTTAAAGCTTGCCTAGGGTTTCATCCTCGATTTCTGTTTTAACGCCCTTAGTCTTGTAGTACTTCTCGAGAGCCTCATTAAACCTATTGGCATGGAACCTCTCGACCTTAGCCACGGCCTCAAGCCACTCGGCAACTTCCAGGAATCCCTCCTCCCTAGCCACCTTGGCAAAGCCAGGATACATTTGGGTCCACTCATACGTCTCACCATATATTGACGCCTTCAGTGCATCCTCGATTGTGTTTATTTCTATCTCAGCCACAGGATCAACACCGAGAAACATCAGGTGTCCAAATGCGTGGCCCGTCTCGGCATTTGCCGTCTTCTCGAATACCTCCGCTATATCATTCAACCCCTGCTGCCTAGCCAACCTGGCATAGTATAGGTACCTCCTATTAGCCATGGACTCTCCCTGGAACGCTATCTTGAGGTTTTCGTAGGTTTTAGTTCCCTTGGGTATTCTTTGCGTGCTCATACACTTACCTGTTAGGGTACTACTTTATAAATATTTCTTTTTCGAAATTATTTCGATTTAGATTTATTAAGGTATTCCTCACAATTACCACGTGCTATAACGATTAGGTCATCAATCCATATACCAGCTTTCCTAAGCTCGTTTTCAATCCATGCCACATCCACACCATTAACGTCAATTATCTCACCAGAATCCTTACATAAAACGTTCACATGGGGCTCCTTCCTAATTTCATACCAGGTCTTACCATCTAGCTCAAAGGACCTTACTAAACCGGCATTGACGAAGGCATTCAATGTTGTGTAGATAGTGGATATGCTGATGCTTGGTTCAATCTTCCTAGCCTCATTTAGTATTTGGTCAATGCTGAAATGCCCACCGTTTATTAATAACTTCAGTATTGTAATTCTCTGTGGTGTTACCTTCAATTTATTATTCCTCAATAACCTAATAATATACTCATCCGCATTCATCAGTTGTAATACGAAGTTATTGCGAAATAATAAATCTTTCTAGCTAGTAATAATTTGAGACGTTACAGCGGGATTGATTAACACCAGTATATATACACTATTTATAGGGAAGCATTATAACTTGCGGTTAATTACCATTGATTAATATGCCGGAGGATAGGGAGGCATATATCGTTTATTTCAAAAGAACAGCATTCTCTAGGGTTAAGCGTGAAGACCCTAAGTTCGATGTATTCTACGACATGAGTGGACCAACACTATTCTCAAAGTTACTTGTTAGGGCTGTTGAGGATCTTGGTATAAAGCCTGACACAATTGATCACATGATTGTTGGCAATGCACTTCAGGGCGGTGATAACTGGTCAATGGGTGGTAGGATACCTGTCTTTCTGGCAAAGTTTCCAGTTCATATACCAGCCATGGCGGTTGATATGCAATGCGCATCATCATTTGATGCCATTGGTATTGGAGCTATGGAAATCTGGACTGGGCAAGCCGATATAGTGTTTGCCGGTGGTTATGAACACCTGTCCAGGGTACCCATGTACAACAATCCATATATACTGCCCCACATGGAGCTCGTGACAAATCCTGAATATGCAATGTACGATATGGCCACAGGCTACGTGATGGGATTGACAGCCGAGAAGCTCGCGGCAATTAAGGGGATAGGTAGGGAGGAGATGGATAGGTGGTCATTAAGGAGCCATATGCTGGCGACCAAGGCATATGAGGAGGGTTACTTTAAGGATGAGATATTGCCAATAGAGGTTGTTAAGGATGGGCAGAAGGTCATTGTTGATAAGGACTTAAGTGTCAGGCCGAATACATCAATGGAGGCCTTGGCAAAATTACCACCAGCATTCAAACCAGGTGGAGTGATAACCGCTGGTAACTCAGCACCGCTCAACTCAGGCGCATCACTCGTAGTATTAATGTCCGGGAGGAAGGTCAGGGAATTGGGTGTGAAACCACTTGCTAGGATAGTATCACTGGGTTGGGCTGCTGTGGATCCATCAATAATGGGAGAGGGGCCGGTACCTGCATCAAGGAAGGCCCTGGCCAAGGCAGGACTTAGGGTTGAGGACATAGACCTTTGGGAAATAAATGAGGCATTCGCCGTAGTCACACTCAACGCAATTAAGGAGTTAGGTATTGATGAGAATAGGGTTAATGTTAAGGGTGGAGCCATAGCCATAGGACACCCACTTGGAGCCACAGGCGCCAGACTCGTGGGAACACTGGCTAGGCAGTTGCAATTGTATGGTAAGGAGTACGGTCTAGCAACGGCCTGCGTAGGTGGGGGCCAAGGGTATGCAGTGATACTTCAGAGGCCTTGATCACGAAGGGTTCATTTTCATGAGGGAAGAATCCTTTAAAATACCAATGAAATATTGAAAAAGTATGTTATTTCTTGATGTATATACACATACTTGGATACCTATTCTGGATAACTATTCATAGCAATGCTCTCACCATGGCTCTCAATGAGATCCTTACAACATGCCAGGCTTCGTCTGCTTGCATTGATGGAGCATAAATACGGTTATAGGGTCATAACAATGATACATAGACAGGAAAAGATAGGCCTTCTTGGCGTGCCAATTTACCGCTATATAGATATTGAGGATTCGGAGGCAATAATAAGGGCCATTAGAACAACACCTCCAAATGTGCCAATAATGATGATACTACACACGCCAGGGGGTCTCGTACTTGCGGCATCACAGATAGCTAGGGCACTTAAGGCGCACCCTGCCAAGAAGGTTGTTGTGGTGCCGCACTACGCCATGAGTGGCGGTACATTAATAGCCCTGGCTGCTGATGAAATAATAATGGATCCCAACGCAGTGCTAGGCCCACTGGATCCACAGTTGGGAGGCCCTGGCGGCATGTATTTACCAGCACCATCTATACTCAGGGCTGTGGAATTAAAGGGAAGGGATAAGGTTGATGACCAAACATTAATACTTGCCGACATGGCCGAGAAGGCGCTGACCCAGGTTAAGGAATTAGTGGCTGAATTAATTAGAGATAAGGTAGGAGAAGAAAAAGCTAAGCAGATAGCAGATAAACTCGTGAGTGGGTATTACACGCATGACTACCCAATCACCGTGGAGCAGCTCAGGGAGATGGGGCTAAAGGTGTCCACAGACGTACCACCAGAGGTCTATGAATTAATGACCCTCTACCCACAGGCACGCACAAACAGACCAGGCATCGAATACCTACCATACCCAATAACACCAAGACCAACAACCAGAGAGGGAAGATAACAACAAACTTAAAAATCAATAACTAAAAATAAGACTGCGGCCGTAGTCTAGCCTGGTCTAGGATGGCGGCCTTCCGATCCAGGCGAAGCAGAAAGCCGCAGAACCCGGGTTCGAATCCCGGCGGCCGCACCAAACAACGTTTCACGTTTTTGGTTTTCTGTGGGTGTGGGTTTGTAAGCCCAATCTAGGAAGGCGTTGAACTGTTTCAACCCAGCTTGAATCGCATTTCATGGGTGGGTGGGGTTAAAAAGTTCTGTATAGTGGGTAGTCTTTGTATGTTGTTTGTGTTTAGGGCTTTGTCTTTGGTTGTCCTTGCCTTGGCGATAGTTTCAATAGCCATTTTGGTTGCCAATAGTATTTACGCAGTCCCATCACTCACCTCCTCCATCCGAATTGGTAATTTTGGCGAGGTTAATTACTACGCATCGCAGCCTATGCCCAATGTTCCTCCTGGTTTGTTGGTTAGGGTTTTCCTTATCAACGGTTCGGTTGTTGAGCCTGTTAGGGCTTTTATTGATGTATACGCCAATGCACCGAACGGCATTGTCCATGTTGCCATGGGCTACTCGCCAACCCTGATTGTGTCGTTCAATGACTCGAACTGGCAGTATGTACTTGGCAAGTGGGCATCACTGGGCATACCATTCAGTGAGTACAACACGTCGATGCTCATATTCATAACATACGTAAAGGGTAATGAGTCGTGGATTGTGCCATTAGTCATACCGTACAATGTGGCTTGGGCGATTGGTGGAACAACACAAACAACAAGCCCGAGGTACATAGTCGTTAATGCCCTCATAAACGTCAACGAGCTTAGACCAAACAAGGTGGTTCCGGTGAGGCTGAACAGCACGGTCACGGACCCGCAGGTCTTTGGGACAGTTGGCAGTGGTTCTTCGGAATACGTAGTCTACAATTGTAGCCTGAGCGGGCCACGACCAAAGGATTACTTGTCACAATACCAATTCTACCCAACAAGCACATGCGTCGGGATCAACGGATCACTACCAATCACGTGGGCAACATGGGACAAGGGCGTACTACAAAGCGACAAAGGGTTACAGTTCGAGCTTAACATATACTTCTCGGGAACGATAAATTGGGACGCAATGGCAACTGGCTATGGCAATATAGGCACATCATATAGCGCAAACGAGAACTGGGTATGGAGCAGTCCAACGTATACCATTGGTTCCCAGATTACGCAGCCCGGCTCGGTGTATTGGTACTATGGGAATGCCACGTGGGCTATCGTTAATTATGAGGTGGTGTATGTAACTTATCGAGCTGTGATTCAAGTGGGTACTACGACTGTCTCTGAGGTGCTCTACGTACCACCAAATGATATTAACGTCAACCCAGCATTTGACTATGGCAATGGGACGATAAGCATGCTCTACAACGGTGCAATAACACTAAGCCAGCAGTACTTCGGATACCCAGCACTCAACGCCTCAACAGTCGTTGACTACGCGGCATTCATATACACATCAACGGGTCAGGAGTACCTCTACCAATGCAACGGACCAGTTACTAATGCTAGTACGACATCAGGTATCGCCTACGCAATAACGCTTGGCGGTGTTAACACTGCCTACGGCCTGAGCTCGGCTGAGCTCGGCACTGGGTTGGGTAGTTTGGCGCTTGGTATCGCAGCGATGTTGATAACGAAAGTGCCGCTTACTTACATATTGGGCGGTGGTTCGCAGGTGCTAGGCATTGCCAGCCTACTCGCACCACCATCAACCTCGACAACCGTGACAAGTACCTACATAGAGTTTTTCAACGTTAAAACCGGCACAAACCTCTATATCTCCGTAATCGACGCCTCGAAGGTCTATGGTTTACCGACCTTCGGCTTCATACTTAATGCCACGAGCTACTACGGGAACCCAACAACATACACATGCAAGTACGGCAAGGTCGCACAGATTGGGTGATGTGTGGTGGTGTCTCCCATGAACGTTAAATCCTTGTTTTGGTTCTTTGTTGGCTTTGTTTTTGTGAATTCCGTATTCTCGCTTTGGTTACTCCTTACTTCTATCTTGACGATAACACCAATACCCCTCCCGTATTGGTTGCTCTACACTCCCGGCAACATGGTTACTGCCGGGATGATTGTTGTGGTTTTGATGCTTGTTTTGTACACATACCTCGGTGTTGTTTTGGTTTTGAGTAAAATGAATAGGGGTTTCATACCGATAACAATGGTCATCGCATTCACCATTGGTTCAGCCCTACTACTGGCTAAGTTAGCCATACCTGCATTAGCCGTCTTGATAACTGCATACGTAATGCTCATTGGTACGTACATAGTCATAATAAGCGTGGCAACATCTAGGGCTTCCAAGGCTTTGTGGGGTGTTGCCACCATGATCTTGGCACTAATACCGCCAATACTCATTGGCGGTGGGCCGGCAGTCATTGATTACGTGAAATACATAGCAATCATAGAGCAGTCAGCGGCAATAATGGCATCGGCAGTGGAGGCGTGGAAACTGGGTAATGCCTAAACCCACAGACCCAATGATGGGCTAACAATCACGGCGAATCAGTTCCCTAATGCGTTCATGATTACCCCCGGCATTTTGAGGGACAAAGCCGACACACGCCATACACGAACTAATCGTGATTGGTAAGCTGAGGAAGGCACTGTGGATTAGGCACAAAACAGCAACACCAACCACAACAAACACCTAACACAACAACACGCACCAAGGCAAACCATGGAGAAACTACTGAAGGTGGTATTAACGTGAGGACCACAGGAGGCATAATCACCGTAACACCAAGTATCATTGCGAGAGGGCCTGCGTTGGTTTGAATACCCACACCACTGAAAACCCCCAGTGCTGTACATTCCCAGTAACCTACCGATCACATGTTAATAGGATACCATTCACACACAACCCATTAACAACAAAGCCACCAAGGATTAAGACGCTTAACCCGGCTCGGGCACCCCGGCGGGTTATTTTATTTTTTAATGGTTTAAAGGTTTTTTGTTCGTTCTCTTTGTCCCGGCGTTCCGCTGCTCCGCCTCATTGTTATGCCCGATCCGGGTTTATTTCTGTTTTGTGGGTATTTGTTTTCTCGGTGGGCTTCTTTGTTGGTTGCTCGGGTTGGGCATCTATAATGCACTTTCTATTCGGGTTGTCTCTTAAATTCTTCTTGACTAGGTCATTACCGTAAACTATGCTGTGAGTTTTGACTTATCTAATGAATTGCTTTTGCTCTACGATGATTATGGTGCATGAATTGTCGTGATATACGAAAGGTTTTTATTGTTACGGGCTTGACGTTTATGGTATGAGCGTCAAATTATTCGTCAGTGTTTTAGTACCATTCTTGATGAGTGCGTTTTGTGTTCTCGATAGTTTACTTATTCCCCGAATTATCCACTGCCTTTCACGTGGGGGTCGCCGCCCTATCCCTACTTGTGACCCTATCCTTCATCGGTGGTGCTGTTGGTGGTGTATTTCTTGGCATGGTTGCCGATGCCTACGGTAGGCGTGTAGGGTTGGCTCTATCCGTACTAATCTTCTCCCTATTCACCCTAATGGCTGGTTTTGCCGGTGGTTTATTAGAGTTGTACGTGTTTTGGTTTTTGGTTGGTTTTGGCGTTAATGCCGAGAATGGGATTACCTACGCCGTTGTTATCGAGAATTGGAGGAGCGGACGTGGCTTAATGGGTGGCTTACTTCAGGGCATATACTTCATAGGCATCGTACTTGATGCCCTAGTGAGTGGTGTGATTAGGGATTGGAGGCTTGTCCTAATCTCAATAGGTGCCACATCCCTCACCCTATCACTACCCCTAATCATGCTTGTTCCTGAAACGGCAGGTAGGATTGGTTTGAGGAGTGTTGGTTATGGTGAGTTGTTTAGGGGTTCCTTGCTCATTATTACTGTGCTTAGCACGGTATTGGTGTCCTCGGCATTTCTGTACACGATACCACTTGTTA
>NZ_LCWN02000036.1:0-20958 GCF_002078205.2 Vulcanisaeta sp. EB80 | reverse complement strand
GCCTTTATTGAGCCACGCTTAATTAATCGATAAATTATATATGTTGCCACAACCATAATTAGTATTATGACTGTCACATTATAAAGACCAGCATTTGATGTATTTACTGATTGAAAAGGAGGACCAGCAGGTACCTGTGTTTCTCCAATCCTTATTAATGACAGTATGAGCATTACGGCTATTATTGGTGATATCAATGGTAATAATAAGTGCGTTGATTTAACAATGCGTTCTTTATTCGACACGAAGTAGGTATCTCGACCTAATTTATAACCTTAACTAACCCTCAATCCTCAGGACTTAGATATGTTGTTTATGAACCTCGAGAAGTTAAGCCAATAATTCTTAATGCTACTTAAGTCCCTTGAGAATAGGTCCCTAATGTCCTCTATGTTCATGAGGACCATGGCGATCCTATCGAGACCCATACCAAAGGCTAAAACCCTACTCCTCTTGATACCAAGGGGCATTACAACCTCGGGCCTAAAGATCCCTGAACCAACAAACTCAATCCAACCAAGCTTCTCGTGATAGGCATAGCCCTCTGCAGATGGGCTTGTGAATGGGAAGTACGCTGGCTTAAACATAACCTTCCTTAAACCCATACCCCTAGCTAACGCTTCGAGGATTCCAAGTAGGTGCCTGAAGCTTAGGTTTTCGCCAACAACGATACCATCGGCCTGGTGAAACTCCATGGAGTGCTTCGGGTCCAAAACCTCGGGCCTGAAAACCCTATCTATCGTAAATACCCTATACTCACCATCACCACGTTTATACAATGTCCTAACGGAGACCGAGGTCGTCTGAGTCCTGAGCACAAGCCTAATAGCCCTATTGGGGTCCCACTTGTAACCCCATCCTCTAGAGCCCGTTATCCAACCGTTCTCGTGCGTTTGAGAAACTCTGTTCACAAGTTCATTATCGAGAATTTTACCTGAACTTGGGTATTTGAGGAAGTACGTGTCGTGAATCTCCCTGGCGGGGTGGTCCTGGGCTTGGAAGAGGGCGTCGAAGTTCCAGAACTCCAGTTCCACGTGAGGGCCATAAGCCTCCTCAAACCCTAGTGAGACGAAGACCTCCTTCACGAATCTTAAGAACTCAGCAAAGAAGTGCTTTGTGATTATTGGTGCCTGGGGTGGTGGTATTGATAAATCGAACCTCTTAATCACCATGTTCCTCCAGGTACCACTTCTTATTAGCTCGGGTGTTAATGCCGTAATTACAGTGCTCGATTTTATCAAGCCCCTCATGAACAAGTCCCGCGCCTTATCCGTGGCACTAAGGATTATAATGCTCCTCTCCCTGACCTTGACGATACCCCTCCTCATGAACTCTTGAATAATTGACCTGTGCTCCTGCGATATCTCATCCTCAGCGATGGGGTTCCTTACTGCATCAAGAATAGCTTGCCTATTACTGACCTCAACGAGTTTATCGCCATTAACAATCTCAATGATACCCCTAGCCACCCTCACCATGCCCAATCTTGTTAATGCAGATACTGCATAGTTAACCTCGGTAATTGATATGTTGATATTAAGACCCTTAGCAATGTTGGGTATGTCATTGATGCTAGGCTTACAGTTACAACTAAGTAATACGCGTGCAAGCCTAACCTCGGGAAGACCAAGCTCGAGGTATTTCTTACCTTCATCCGTCAACTCAATATACCTGCGGATCTTCTTGTCAATCTTAAGTAAACCCATGCTTTCTAACTCAGCGATGCTTCGCATGAGGGAATTGGCATCAATGCCCAACTTGGCTGATAGATCATCCACACTCACCGCCTGTGTGCTAATTAGTGCCTTAATTATCTCGAATTCCTCCTGAGGAAGCACGAGCTCGTTATTGCTCATTTACTAATTCGAGGATAAATTAATTATTTTAAGGATTACTTAATCTTTTGGTCAAATCCAATGGTTCCTTGATTTTCTAGAGTTTCCTCATGCATATGTGGGGTTATATAGAGTATATAATAGGTAATGCTAAAAAACATGTGGAGTAATTACGACTGTATGGAGATAGTCGTACTCGTAAAGCTAGCCCTAGACACGGGGCAGTTGAGAATGACCGAGACAAAGATCGACCTTGAGGCGACCCCCCTCAAGATAAGTGATATTGATAGGAATGCCGTTGAGGAGGCGATCAGGGTTAGGGAGAAGGTTGGTGGTAAGGTTCACGTAATCTCAGCCTTGAAATATGGACCCATACAGAAGAGGCAGCAGGAGGCTGAGAGCCTCATCAGGGAGGCATTGGCAATGGGTGCTGATGATGCCTACTTAATAATTGATGATTTATTATTGAACAGTGATCAGTTAATGACGGCCAAGGCAATAGCCGCGGCCATAAGGAAGTTGGGCAGTTATGACTTGGTGATAGCTGGTGAGGCGACAATAGACGGTTACACAAGCCAGGTTGGTCCTAGGGTTGCCGCTGAACTTGGCATACCTGTTGTGACATTCGTTAGGGAGTTGAAAGTCGAGGGTAATAAGGCGATTGCTAAGAGGGATCTCGAGGATGCCGTGCAGACTGTAGAGGTTGCATTACCTGCATTGATTACGGTTACTAGGGAGATAAACGTACCCAGAATACCACCACTACTTCAAATAAGGGCTGCCATGAAGAAGCCGATAAATAGGTTAAGCCTAGCCGACTTAGGCTTATCGCTAAAACCCACTGTCGAGGTTGAATCTATAGTTCCGGTGCAGGTTAAGAGGAAGGGTGTGATAATTAAGGAAGGTACCCTAGATGAGAAGGTGGATAAGTTAATACAAGCATTAATCCAGGAGGGGTTGATAACACCGAGGTGATGGAGATGAAGGCACTCGTAATAGGCTCCATAAACGACACAGGATTAATCGGTCTAGCCCAGAAGTTGGAGAAGCCTGAAATTCATTACCTGCTAATTGGGTCAGGGGATGCGGCACAATTGGGTAAATACGGCGTATCTAAGGTTTACCAACTAGCGGCTCCGGTTGATGAAACCTCATTTGCGGAGACTCTGGTGGATCTAATAAATAAGGAGACATACTCCCTCGTACTCGCACCCGTGAGTAAGTACTTCAAGACAGCAATACCAATGGCAGCTCAAAAGATGTCCGCCCCCCTCCTTGTTGATGTTGTCGATATTAAGCAGGTTGGTAACGCCTTCACTGTGGTATTTAATGGGATTGGAAATAGGACTCAGGTAACCATTAAGGTTACCGACAAAGCGTTCCTAATGGCACCACCAACCAGGTTTAAACCCAGTGAGAACCCAACGGGCACAACAACCGAGACACTACAACCCAAGTCAGTTGGTGCAATTAAGGTGGTCTCAACAGAGGAGAAGCCTAAGGGTAGGGTTAGGATTGAGGATGCCGAGTTGATTGTCTCCGTTGGTAGGGGCTTTAAGAAGCAGGATGATTTGAAACTTGCCTTTGAGTTGGCCGAGGTTTTAGGTGCAGAGATTGGTTGCTCGAGACCCATAGCTGCCGATCTTAAGTGGCTCGGTGAGGATCATTGGATTGGATTGAGCGGGCATAAGGTGAGACCGAAACTGTACTTGGCTATTGGAATAAGTGGACAACCACAACACCTGGCGGGAATGATGGAGTCGAAAATGGTCGTGGTAATAAACAACGACCCAAACGCACCATTCCTCAAGAACTGCGATTACGGTGTGGTTGAGGACCTTTACAAATTCGTCCCAGCCTTAACCAAGAGGTTAAAGGAGGTGCTTAAAAAATAATCCTTATAATGGAGGTGCTTAAGTGTGATTGATCAAGAAATACTCTCGTATTTATTATATGTTTTATATGCAATCAACGTTGGGTTAATACTTTCGTTAATAATCAGGTTATTTAGAGAGGCTTCTGTTAACAAGGTCCCCATAACGGCTAATAGACTTCTCGCGTTTCTGACGCACGAGATTAAGAACGTCAAAAAGAGCATTGTTGAGGTTATGCACATGGCCATATTAGGTGGCGTATCACTATCGATGCTATACACATTGCTGTACCCCTGGATTTATCGGTACGAACTAGCCCATTACGTAATGTTTGGTGTTGCATTACCATTTATAGTAGGCCTTGTTGGTGCGTTCGTATGGAGAGCTCAAGTTCTTGCTAGATCCTTCAGAGTTCATGCTGAGCTTAATGTTGATCACGAATTTAGAAGGAGATCAGCCATGCTTCAGGGCGTGTTAATGGCAATAATAGCCCTAACAACGACTACTTTATCCATGACGATATTACCCACACTGTTTTATGTCGACATTAAATTAATAATTACGGTTTTTGATTACCTACTCATAGTCATATTTTATGCAAGACCCGAAGTTAATCTTTACATAACGTTCGATAGGGGCCTTCCAAATATTAGGATGCCCTTCAACATTAAGGATGTCATTGAGGGCAAGGTTGATGCATCACAAATCAGTATGGGTGTTGGGAAAATTGGTGAGTTCGAGAATTACGAAATACATAGCTTCGACACATGCGTTGAGATAGGGGCTTGTGAGGAGTACTGTCCAGCGGTTAGTGCAGGTAGGCCGCTATCGCCGAGGGTTCTTGTTAGGAAGTTGGCGATCTTAAAGAGTGCCTCAGGTCTTGATGCAGATCCGTTCAAAGTGATAGGCGAGGATGAGCTATGGGCATGCACGACCTGCGGTGCATGCACGTACAACTGCCCTGTTGGTGTTAGGCATATAGACATAATCATGGATTTGAGGAGGAAGCTTGTGGAGTTGGGGAAGCTTGATCAAAAGAAGTCCAATCTGCTGCTCAACATATCGCAGTATAACAACTCAATGGGTATGCCCAATTACGGTAGGCATGATTGGCTAAAGGAGTTAGGCGTTAAGACAGTTCAGGAGAATTCAGACTTTGAGTACCTGCTCTGGATTGGTTGTATGGGTAGCTTTGATAATAGGGCTAGGGAGATTGTGAAGGCCTTGGTCGAGATACTAAGGGAGGCAGGGCTGTTGGATAAGGTGGCGATTTTGGGGGATGAGGAGACGTGTTGTGGAGACCCAGCTAGGAGGCTTGGTGAGGAGAGTAGGTTCCAGGAGCTTGCCCTCAACAACATCGAGTTATTCAAGAAGTATGATGTCAAGGCTATAATCACCATATGCCCGCACGGGTATAATGTGTTCAAGAACGACTATGTTAAGGTCGATCCATGGATGGGTAATGTGAAGGTTTATCACCACGTGGAGTTCCTGAACGAGCTGATTAATAAGGGCGTAATCAAGGTTTCGAGGGACAACGTCGTATTTACAATACATGACCCCTGCTACCTAGCTAGATACAATGGAGTTATAAACCCGCAGAGGGAGATTATCAGGAAGGTTGGTGATTTAAGAGAGCCCGTTAGGCATGGTGCTCAAACATTCTGCTGCGGTGCTGGTGGTGCGAATTATTGGTATGACGTGCCTGAGAAAAAGAGGATTAGCCACATAAGGCTTGAGCAGTTGATGGATACTAGTGCGCAAACAATAGTCACGTTGTGCCCATTCTGCAATGCCATGTTAACCGACGCAGCCAGGGTTAAGGGCGTTGAGGATAAGGTTAAGATTCTCGACATAGCAGAAATAATAAGAGAATCCATTGCAAAGCCCGTTGAAACTAAACAAATCAATTAAAACAATAAGGGGCTCTCATTTCGTAGTATGAGGCGGGAAGTGATTGCCATTGGTGCTGAGGCAATACTATATCTTGAAAATTGGTTAGGACTCACGGTATTAGTTAAGGAAAGAGTACCCAAGGGGTATAGAAGGGTCGAGCTTGATTACTATATTCGCAAATTAAGAACAGCAAGTGAGGCTAGGGCAATGATTAGGGCTAGTATGTTGGGAATACCTGTTCCTCGCGTTTATGATGTCGATCTCGTTAACATGAGAATTAGAATGGAGTATCTAAGAGGGACACCGTTAGTTAAGTTCCTTATATCAGGTAGTGTTAACGCCCAAGTACTCAGCTACCTCCACACAATGGGTAAGTACCTAGGTCTGCTTCATAGTGATGGCATAATCCATGGAGACCCCACACCGGCTAATATACTCATTGTCAATGATAAATTATACTTAATAGATTTTGGATTATCGGAGTTCCTTGGCAGGAGACCTAGGACTAATGATGTAAGGGCCTTGTATAAATTAGCTGTAGATTTGAATGTGACACTCAGGTCATTGGAGGCGCTTCGTAAGGATCAAAGTAAGGAGCTCTTCAATGAATTCTTCCAGGGTTACTCTGAAGCGTTAAGCAACGATATAGCAGTTAGAGTCAGGCAATTTGTGGATAGAATTAGGAAGATGGTGAGGTACGCTGTGAGGTAAAGAGGAATGCACGCATTATGGAGGCAAATTTTTTAAACTTGCCTAGGAATCGTTAGTCGTGCCTCATCGCAGCAGGCATAAGCATGGCAGGAGCGCGAGTACAAGGCCCGTGTCGAAGGTGACACCGTCATGGGTTCAGTACACACAGGAAGAGGTGGAGCAATTGGTCATTGAACTTGCTAAGAGGGGCTTTTCCCAATCTATGATTGGTGTGATACTTAGGGATCAATATGGTATACCCTCTGTTAAGCCCATACTTGGTAAATCAATAAGTGAGGTTCTTCAGGAACACGAACTAGTGTCACAAATACCTGAGGATTTAATGAATCTAATCAGGAGGGCTGTGAGGATTAGGAAACACCTTGAGGAACATCCCAAGGACCTCAGTGCAAGGAGGGGCTTGAACCTTGTCGAGTCTAAGATACATAGGTTGGTAAAGTACTACAAGCGTGTTGGTAAGTTACCGCAAGACTTTGTTTATACGCCAGAGGCATTCTCAATGCTAGCCTAATCAAGGGGTAGGACTTCGGCTATGACGTAATTACCATCCTTACACCTGACCCTACCCACCTCCCTGAGCAACCTTATCTTGACACCATCCTTCAACACCTGGTCACTTGGTGTGTACCTCCTTAACTCATCGCAATTTACCCTAGGCCTTGTGTATGTTATGGTGATTCCCTCAATAAAGGAATTAATGGGTATTGGTGCGATTATTGGCAACTCCTCAACCACTATGGGCACCATGTCCTCGCCAGTCAATAGGCACTTATCGGGCTGAGGAAGACCAACGCGCTTAACCTCAACGATCCTATATACCCTACCAGGCTTAAGCTTTGCAACACAAATGTTGAATAAACGGCACCTTCTGCATTCATCAGGTATTGAGTATAATCTAAAGGTCTTCCCAACAACTGCCTGCTCCTTGCCTATCAACGTCATTATACGCTTACCCTCACTCATGATTACGAACCACCAAAGACCCTGTCCTTTACTAAATCAATATTGAGAAGTAATTCGCTCAACAATGATTTAACCTGCTCAATATCCTCAATACTCGCTAATGATGCTGGTGAGTGTATGTAACGGGCTGGTGTTGATAAGACCAATGTGGGCACGCCAGTGCTGTGTACATGCACAGCGCCAGCATCTGTACCACCATATGGATTAACCTGGACCTGGTACTTAATTCCCCTAGATTCCGCAAGCTCCAGGGCTGTGGTTAGTAGCCTTGGGTGGGTAATCATGGACCTATCAAAAGCCCTCAAGGCAACCCCACCCCCAACCCTTGTAATCCATAAATCCTCACTCGTTATAGGCACGTCGGCAGCCACCGTAGTCTCGATAATAAAGGCTAATTGGGGATTTACGTAATTGACAACGGCATTTATACCCCTCAACCCAACCTCCTCCTGCGTATTCCATGCGAAGTACAGCGATATGTCGCCACTAACCTTATTTCTGATGTTTCTTAATACGTCAACTAGGACCGAACAACCAACCCTATTGTCAAACGCCTTACCAATCACGATAGAGCCCCTCTGCCTAAAAATCCCAACAAAAGTACCTGGAGTACCTGGCGCAACACCGACCTTGATTGCTTCATCCTTAGATGTGAAACCTGCGTCTACGTACAACTCCTCAAACTTTGACGGCGGCTTCTCCCTACGCAGGTGCGGTGGGTCGATACCCACAACACCAACGACATCCTCCTTCCTACCCATGAAAACCAACTCCCTATCCAATAAAGCCCAGGGATCAAGACCGCCAATTGGCACGATGCGTAAGAAACCTCTCTGATCAACATGGGAAACCATCACGCCAACCTCATCCATATGCGCACTGACCAAAACCCTAAAGGGACCATTACCCAACCTGGTTATTAGATTACCTAGATTATCAACTCTAACCTCGTCAACATGATCGGCTACGAAACTCAATATGGATTTCCTCACACGATCCTCAAATCCTGAGGGACCGATCTCTGTCGATAGCCTACTCAATAATTCTATATCCATTAGTTGGGCTGATACCTTAGGAACTTAAAAACTTTGAATCTATTCATAATTAAGCTAAGGCGTAATTCTTATTTGTGGTGATGAGGCCTAGCACTTCATCGGTCTTCCTTATTGATGACCACTTATCTGTAAGGCCCATCATGGCCCTTACAGCATCTATGTTCTCGGGCACCACAATACTCTCCTGGTGAACACCTTGCATTAAGAATAACTCATTCTGGGACGCGGTTATTGAGTCCTCAATTACCGCATTCTCAAACACATCACCCCTAGGTCTTCCAATATCCCTGGCCCACTCAATAACCTGGGCTAACGATTCAAACTTCTTAGACGATGCATTGAAAAGCAGTATTCTGGGGGTCTCCTCGAGAACCTTGATCGCCTCGCCCCTACTTATTTGTCCGTCGAATTCCATATTTACCATATGCAGGTGCATCATTGTTGTCGGTACAGCGACGGCCATGGTTATAATATTTACTGACGGTATTACGGTCATAACGTCAGGCCCATGATGACTAGGCACAGTTGCTGGGTTAAAGACCACGTCGTTTATGGGACCCTTCTTAAACTCCCTCGGATCTGCGCCCCTTCTTACTATGTACGCCCTTACCCTCCTAATCCTATACCCATGTATCAAAAAGGCGCTTATTAATCTGGAGAGGGCTGTTGTGTTGCAGCTAACGACCCTAACGAACCTCTTGCCAACAGCCATGTCGTAGTTAGCCAGGGCATTGAAACTAACCTCAGCAACCTCAGCCTCCTCACCACCTTGGAATATTGCCCTAAGTTTCATTGGCTCGTAAAGTTTAGCCTTGTTTTCAGCGCCAACACCATCTGGTGTAGCGTCTATGACGACGTCAATACTTCTTAGAAGCTCATTTATCGTTCCTGACACTTTAATTCTGGCCTTCTCAAATTTACCAACCTTATCTTCGTACGTATACAACCTAATTCCCTTACTCACGGCAACCTCACTCTCGTAGTCAGGGTTCTGCTTAACGACACCGACTAATTCCATGCCATCCATCCTCCTAACCGCGTCAGCAACCCTCTTCCCTATAGTTCCATAACCCACAATGCCTACCTTAACTACCATGATCACACCCAGAATCTAGACCTCGAAATCTCGAGGGCCCTTATACCGGGTAGGTTTGGGTCTGCTAGGAATTGAATGAATGCTCTACCACCCGTTGAAACATGGCTAATCCTATCTATCAAGCCGAACTTCCTCGCTGACATTATCGTATGACCACCACCAATTATTGTGAACTGGGCATTATTCACCATGGATTTCATAACCTCCCTAGTACCCACCGCGTATTTCTCAACCTCAACTAAACCCAGTGGTCCCGTCATTATTGCAATGTCGGCTGAGGCTAGGTGCTTGTTGAACAGTTCTATTGTGGCTGGACCTATGTCAACATTTGATTGGGCTTTCATTGGATTGGCAATGTCGTCATCCGATTGAACAACATCTACGGGAAGTACTATCCTATCATCAAATAACTTCATTGTTTCTAATGCGTCGTTTACTGTATCCTGCCCAGCCTTAATGCCGTTCAATAACTTATTATTGCCATATTTTAAGGCTAGAAATAATTGACCAACTAAACCACCAACCAACACCCTACTAACCAACCCCTTATTGAGTAAGACTTTCATTGTTTTCACCGTCTCAGGGACTTTGGCACCACCTGCTATTAATACCGTGGAGACACCCCTCGTATCTAACACCTTACCTAATGCGCTAACCTCCCTCTCCATAACTAGACCCATACAGCTTGGTAGTACATACGGGAAACCAACAATGCTTGGTTGGGATCTGTGCGCCGTGGCAAAGGCATCAAGTATGAAGTAATTAAACAATGGTGCTAACCTCATTACTAGGTATGTGTTGGCCAATTTCTGAGACTCGCCCTCAATGAGCTCCTCGCTAACAAACCTTAGGTTATCGAGCATCAACACCTCACCGGGCCCCAACCTACCTATCTCTTCGCGTGCCTTTGGTCCCATTACATCATCCACGAACTTGACATCTACCCCAAGGTAATTACTTAATGTCTCCGCATGTTTTTCTAAGGATGCGAACTCGGGCTCCCCGGGCCTTCCTTGGTGAGTAATTACTACGACAGAAAGACCAGAGTTAATTAGGTACCTTATTGTTCTCGAGTGAGCCTCAATTCTATAATCATCAAGTATCTTACCGCCAGCCTTGTCTATTGGCACATTCATGTCAACCCTAACTAAGACCTTACCCTTTAGGCATAGGTTAATCGTTGGGAGTGAACTGGGTATACTGAGTAAACCCATACTACTCATCCATAACTAGGTGGTATATTTAAAATTTTCCTACCATTCTAATAATTATAATTATTAATAATTACCAAACCCACGAAAAAGCAAGCTTTTTAACTAAGGATTAGCCCTATGGCGAGAAATGATTAGTGACTATATGAAAGGCGGATTCAAAATAGTTATTGAGAAAAATAGGCTGAAGGAGTTAAAGGATGCCGCAAAGACTATTGAGGAGGAATTCGGTGTTAAACTCATGATTAATGATGAGACAGGCGAGGTTATGATAATACCCAGCGATAACACGAGCTTTGATCAATTGATGAAGGCTAAGAGCATAATTGAGGCCATATCGTATGGCTTTGATTACGAGGATGCTCAAAACCTGAGGAACGATGACTATGCACTCGAGGTTATCGATCTTAGGGATTACGTGAGTAAGGATAAGGCTAATCAAATTAGTAGGATTAAGGCCAGGATAATTGGTGAGGATGGCAGGGCGAAGAGGGTTCTTCAGGAGTTAACGGATACAAAGATAGTGATTGGGGATAAATACATAGCCATACTTGGTCCTTACGAGAATGTAAAGACAACGAGGGATGCCCTGGAGATGTTAATTAGGGGTAAGCAGCACGCAACTGTGTATAGGTGGGTACAAAATTGGAGAAGAGAGTTAAGGTATAGGGAGTTGATTGAGAAATTGAACAAGACCTATCAGGAAGGTGAGGATGAAGGTTGAGGAGTTGTCTCCATCACCTTTACCTCCTCCGTTGGTGGCTTAGCAACAGCGCCTGTTGGGTACCTCAAAACCTTTATCTTATAAACCTCAACCTTCCTGAGCGGATATATCCTCTTACCAACTGCGAATAATTCATTACTAACATCACCGTACACGGCAGCCTTAACAAAACCGTTAAAATCAACCTTGCTCGAAAACTCTGCTAAAGCGTTCATGAACGCCTTCCTGATAGCTCTCTTTTGGCTTGATTTGGCCCTGGTTGGCGTCATGGCTAGTATGGTGACCCTTAGGAGCGCGTTGTCTGTTGTTTGTATGTCCTGTATTAGCTGTATTAGACTTGAACCCCTCCTTATCAGGCTCTTTATGTAATCCCTGGTTAATTCCATGCCACCAAACCTTGTGTACGCCCTATCTCCCTCAACACGATCTATCTGAAACCTAAGCTTTATGTGTAGATGACTAAGATCCCTTGTTATATCAAATAAGGTTATTTCCACGGTTCTTCCAACCAATTTAGTTGGTTCATCTGAAGGCACCTCCCCAATCTCCACACTGTTGAATAGGGCTGGAACGTAAACTGTGAACCACTTCTTTATCATCCATTTGCCCGTCTTAACCTGCTTTTGCTCTGACACCGCGATCTTATCGCTGGGCGCACAACCCTTTTTATTTTTTTACCTTCATAGTTTATCGAGAGAATTCATCACAATCCTCACATTCCTAAGTAAGTCATCGAGTGTGTTGTAAACACTTAGGAACTCATCACTATTGATGTCATAGGATAGCTCGTAGACTAATTTACCATTATCACATCGAATACTTGACGATAAACCTGGCGGTAAACCAGTTTCATCAGGCATCAACGATCTCATCACTACCTCGCAGTCCTCTGCGGATTCCATCGGTACCACAAGCGTCACCTTACCCCTGATCCTCATTGAATAGACCCTTTACAGCAATTGAATAGCTGTGGCGTTTAAATAATAAGTCGGCATCCTTCACATCCTCATCAAATACACATAATACTTGGTATGGAGCACCTTGGGGTAGAAAGCTTTTGCTTTGTTTTTCGTAGTGAAAGCTCATCATTGAGCACAACCTATCTATTAGGGATAATGATTGACCATAATCAATACTAACATTATTGCCACCCTTAAGCACTTGGTTGATGTAACTTCCTAGCGTTAACACATACTTTGTTACTAGGTTATCCGTATCCTTAACGCTCTCTGGATTGAGTATGGGACTCATGATGCCATTAACATACTCCCAGAGCACGAGCTGAGCCTCTATCGCCAGTATCGAGTCTAGCACGTCAACGTCAATACCACCCCATTTCCTGTTTACAAACATAAGCTTATCCAAGTAATCCCCCCTAAAGTCTGCCTTAAGCACGAAGTCACCTAGGTACTTAAATAAGCTAAGCACCTGTTCTTCATTAAGATCCTTATACATCGCATCAGTCCTCTTGGCAATAGCCCTAACCAGGTTCTTAGCCTCATTCTCATTGCCCGTTATACCAGGTATTATTGGGGAGAACGCTCTTGAGAGGGATACGCTTAAGGGTAATCTAAGGATTCCAGGTAATGCTGGGTAATTGTAAGACTCTGTGGTTAACCAACCATTAAATACGGATATATCGTAATTTGGGACTGTTGTTGATTCATAAATTATTGAGGCTTCCAGGAATCTCATGGAGTCCTTACTTAATTCGTTATTTAATGATTGCCATATTAATTGTGGTAATGAATCTGTGTACTCAATGAAAATGTCTGCATTAACCCAATCAACATCGTGACCGCCCACCACAATGACCGCCTTATTATTTAGGTGCTTCTCGATCTTACTCATGCTCGCTATGGTGGGTGGATCTATGAACAACACCGAGTTGTACTTCTCTATGGTATCCCCCAATTCATTAAGTGAATTCAACGTGAGTAATGTTAGGTGCGTTATTAAGCCATTTTTGAATCGCTCATTTAATAATACTATCGATGCCAATAATGAGTTAATGAATGGAGGAACTATAATTAGTAAATTATCATTTGAACCTATAATCGAATCCAGCATTAATCTGTTCCTAGATCTCACATGTTTTTTATTGAGTGAAGTACTTATTAAATAATTACCTTAAGTCTATAGGATAAATACGGTACCTTTTAACCCGGCAGATTTGTAGAGTTTTAGGGAAGGGTTAGATATAGACCGAGGTGTTCTTGGCAAGCTTTATCTTCAGCCAATCCTTAACATCCATCTTAAAGCTGTGCTCCACCTTATCCCTATGGAAGTTATTCATCGTGCAGAATGGTATTATCCTACCATCAGGTACTGCGTAGTGTATATCACACCTCTGCACCCTCTGTACATCGAAGTTAAATACATCCATGAAGTGCATTATTCCAAGCCCAACAACATTAAACATGACCTTGCCCAATGATTCGTAATCCTTCTTGATCAGGAAGTCCGCTAGAATATTCCTAAAGCCCTTATGCTTAACGTACCTCAGTAACTTAAGGGTTTCGATAGCGGCAACACCTCTCCAGACACCACCCTTAACCGCCTTACTGTGTAAGTCCCAGACTGTCTTCTCGAATCCGTCAACATCAACAACCTTTGTTATTGGTAGGATCTCCCTGGAATCTTCATCGTAATATATGAACGTTGATGCGCCACATACAGGGTTGTTGGTAAAGAGTGGTTTGGGGTCGCCCGTGATCGCCTCGACAAGCTTACCAATAGCCACGGGCCAATTGACGGGTCTCCAATCCCACTTACTAATCTTGCCCTCAGTCTGGGTTGCTATTTCATTGATTACATCAGGTATCGTTATCCTAAACTGCCTAATTTCCTCGGGGGTGTATTCCCTAGCCCTTCCTGCGAAGGCGACTGGTTGTATGTTAATCCACCTAACTACGTCCCTATTCTCTATGGCGAAATCTATTATTTTGCCTATATCCTTATCGTTGTAGTTCTTGGCCATCGTTACGACAAGCACGATTGATCTATGGCCTATCTTCCTGGCATTCTCTATAACTCTCCTCTTGACAGCCACATAGGCTTTCGGATCATAAAGCCTGTGCCTCCACACACCCTGGTTATTTGGGTCTATTGTGTCGAACTGGAGATAAATCGTTGACATGCCAGCATCCAGCAACGCCTTGTAGTAGTCTATGTCATTGGCTATCCTAATACCGTTGGTATTGACCTCAATGTGGTCGAAGCCCAAGGCCTTCGCCATCCTAATTATTTCTGGTAAATCATTCCTTAACGTGGGCTCCCCACCACTGAATTGTATTGCATTTGGTGCCCAGGGCTTCTGAGCCCTCAGTGTCCTCAGCATCTGCTCGATCTGCTCTAGCGTTGGTTCATAGACGTAACCAGCGGCATAAGCGTTGGCGAAGCACACTGGGCATTTCATGTTGCACCTGTTAGTGACATCTATTATTGCTAAAACAGTATTTGTCTTATGTACAGGGCATAGGCCACAACCCTGTGGACAACTGCCGGCGGTTAGGTAGTAGTTTAGATCCGTGTTTGGGTTAGCGGTACCCTTACCTATGTACTCGGGGGCATCCCACTGTAGGAAGTAGTAGTAAAGCTCAGCGTCTCCCCAGTATAGGTCTCTAAACGTACCGTGCTCTGGGCAGGTCTTCTTGAGCCATATTGCGCCGTCCTCCTCATAAACAACCATGGGTATCTGCCTACTACAGACCGGGCATACCGAGACCGAGACCTTCACAACCCTAGTGTGGTCAGGAAGCCCAAACTGCCTCTTCCACATCTGCTGTAACCTCTCATTTTCTAACGCGTTTTTGTAGTGTTTTGGAAGCTTGAATCTGCTCAGATCCACAAGCGGTCTTCTGGGTCTTTGTGCCTCAATCACCAATTCCGTCTTAGCGGGCACTACCTGAACCATTACGGCAATTGGAAGGTAATTCCTTAAAAACTTTGTCACTAACTGATACTCTCAGAAGTGTGAATTATGAGCCTTGAGAAGAGACTCAAGGAATTCGCAGGCTTCGTTGGGTTAACAAGCTACGATATTAAGGCATACGTGGCTCTTGTTGAAAACGGGCCCTTAACTGCAAGGGATTTAGCTGTAAGGGCGGGTATACCAACATCCAAGGTGTATTCCGTACTACATAGATTGTTTAGGCTTGGGTTTGTTGAAATTGATGATAAGAAAAGACCGGAGCTTTTTTACGCGGTATCGCCTATGGATGTTTACAGCAAAATAATGCAGAGGTTCAGCGACTACATAAACTCAATAAGACCCCTAATAGACTCACTACAACTAATGTATGAGTCAGCCTATAGGGGTAAGGTGGCGGCACAGAGTGAAGTGCTTTATGTGGTTAGGGGTCTTGACAGTACTAAGGAGTTCATTATTAAATCCATGGGTTACGGCAATGTCGACATTGCAACACCATACGTAGAATTACTAGACCATAGAATACTTTCCGTGATTGAGAACATCTCAAGAAGCAATGAGGTTAGGTTATTAATAACCCAGGACCTTATTGACCACGTTAAAGACCTCCCACCAAGGATACACATAAGAATGAGAGATAAATTATTCGGTGGTGGTTCAATAGGTACTGATGGAGTTGTCCTAGTTATAAAACATGGCACCGATTACATAAGCCTATACTCTAGGCAGGACTACATAATCGACATAGCCAAGACATACTTCAATTACCTATGGAACAGCTCTAGCGCCCCTCCGCGGTAGGAGTTATAATAATAACTTAAACTTAATTTATCATAAATAAATTGATTAAGTTAAGGAACGTTAACTCAACCCCTTAGGTAATCCCTTCTCGTCCCTTTCAATCTTTCTCCTGGGATATATCGCATCTACAGGGCCCTTGCTGAAGATCTCCAGGTATTTTCTCAAAACCTTTGGTATAATCACTGTGCCATCCGGCTCTTGGTTATTCTCGAGTATTGCCGTTATAGCCCTTGTGCTCGCTATAGCCGTCGAGTTCAGTGTATGCACGAATTCCCTCCTCATATCCTTCCTAAGAACCCTAATACCAAGCTTTGCCGATTGCCAGTCTGTGCAGTTGCTGCAGGACACCATCTCCCTATACTTGCCCTGGGCCGGCATCCAAACCTCGAGATCATACTGCTTGGCGGCGCACCTGCCCATATCATGGGCGCACAGGAGGACTACCCTATATGGTAAGCCGAGTCCTTGCCAAAGTTCCTCCGCGTTCTTTATCAATTCCTCATGCCATTTCCAACTATCTTCGGGCAGGGAGAACACGAATTGCTCAACCTTGTGGAACTGGTGAACCCTGAAGATACCCTTCATATCCCTATTGCCGGCGCTAGCTTCCCTTCTGAAGCTTGGAGAGACGCCTACAAAAAGTTGTGGTAGTTGATCCTCAAGGAGCTCTGCATGCCTTAGGTAGGCGGCTATTGGGTGCTCGGCAGTGCCTATTAGGTATAGGTCCTCATTCTCGACCTTGTAGACCATGTCCTTAAAAGTATCCATGTCGAGGATCTCGGATAACACATCGTACTTGAGCATGTATGGTGGTAAGACCAACCTAAAGCCCTTCTTCGTCATGTAGTCTATAGCATATGCGATCAATGCCAGATCAAGCATTACTAAATCATCAAATAGGTAATAAAATCTTGAGCCGGCAACCTCCCCCGCCTTCAGTGTGTCGCCCATGCCTAGCACATACTCGAGCATGTCGGCATGGCCTACGGGCTTCCATTCAATTGTTTCATAGGGCACGTTAAAGCCAAAGCGTTCTGTTTGCTCCTTAAAGTCATTTATGTAACCAACCCACACCCTGGGTGTTCCGTAGAATCTAATGGGTATTGCATCAACACCCTCTGGGCAGTTGTAGGGTACGTCGTTATGGACAAGGTTTGGGATTGATTTAAGTACCCTATCCCTCTCCCGCTCAATTGCGTTTAACTCCTCCTCCTTACTCTGGATTTCATTAAGTAACTCCTTAGCCTCCCTAATCTTAGCTTCCCTCTCCGCACCGCTCAATTTACTAATCTCCTTACTAATCACGTTATGCCTATGCCTCAATTCATCG
Organism: Vulcanisaeta sp. EB80; assembly: GCF_002078205.2. Classification (NCBI taxonomy): domain Archaea; kingdom Thermoproteati; phylum Thermoproteota; class Thermoprotei; order Thermoproteales; family Thermoproteaceae; genus Vulcanisaeta; species Vulcanisaeta sp. EB80. Next base: position 3,531 of record NZ_LCWN02000036.1, on the reverse strand, counting down.
ATCTCAGCCTTAACACTCCTCCACTTACTATCCAACTCTATGAACCTATCAACAACACTAACATCCATCCTCCTCTTCCTGAGTGAGTCCCTAACAATGTCGGGGTTTCTCCTCAATGCATCTAATAGGCTCCAACTCATTATCTATGACCGGGACTATACATTATAAAAACTTTATTATGATGAAATTTAATCACTTATATATCTCGGCGAGCTTAAGGATTAGATCCCACTGCCTATCAATCTTCTCCTCCATTAACTTAATATCCTCAGGCTTAAGGTGGGCAAACCTGCCCTGAATCTTTAGATACTCCTCCAAGGGCTTCCTCCTAGCCCTATCCTTAAATGGTATGCTGGGTGGACTTATGGTTAGCTTGCCCTGGTTATACTCCCACAGTATCCAGGCGCCAGTCTCAACAGCCAGCCTGGCAGCCCTTATTGTATAGGCGTCATCCATCTTCCAACCCGGTGGGCAGGGCGCATGTAGGTGTATGAACCTAAAGCCCTTAACTTGCATGGCCCTTCTGACCTTGTCTATGAAGTCCATTGGGTAGGCTATGCTTGCCGTGGCTACGTAAGGTACCTTGTGCATTAGCATTATCAACGCAACATCCTTCTTATCCTCAGTCTTCCCCCTTGGCGATGTCGTTGTCCAAGCCATCCAGGGCGTAGTACCACTAGCCTGTATGCCCGTATTCATGTAGGCCTCATTATCAGCCATTATGTATAGTATATCCTCATTCCTATAAGCCGCACCACTCAGTGTGGCGAAGCCTATATCCGCCGTCGCACCATCACCGGCCCAAACAACGACTGGGCCCTCATTACCCCTCTGCCTAACGGCCCTAACAATACCGGAAGCCACCGCTGGGCTTGATGCAAAGGGCACGTGGAGCACAGGCACTGTGTATGCGGTGTATGGAGCCGTACCAGGTATTATGCTTGAACACCCAGCTGGTATCACCATCACGAATTTTCCATCCAGCGCCATCGCTAATTGCCTCATGCCAACCTGAAGTGGGCATCCTGGGCATGCCGCCGTTCCAGGCATTATGAATTTCCTCGTTCCATACTTATGGAGTTCTGTCATCGTGACCATGCCCATCACCCCTCAACCTTCGGAATGTACCAATACTTCCTAATTTTAATGGGACCCTCACGTTCGGTTTTATCTATGAATTCCTTAATTATGCCTCTGAATTCATCTGGGGATACATCGAATCCACCAAGACCGGCTAGGACTCCCTCAAATGACACGTTACTTGGTATGAAGCCGCTTATTTCACTTGCCAATACACCACCTAAGCCCGCTGAGTAGTCCCTATCAAATACTATAACTCCCTTTACACCGTTTATCCATGCGGTGATGTCCTCCTCAGGGAACGGCCTTAGGTACCTGATCCTCAATAGACCTACTGGGTAACCCTCATCCCTAAGCCTCTCTATGGCGCCCATTATGTCGCCACTCCAGGCACCCATCGATACGGCAATATACCTGGCATCACTACACCTATAGCACTCCGTTAATGGTCCATAGTTCCTACCCGTTAATTTACCATACTCATCATAGACCTCAGCAATGACCTTCTTGGCATTCTCCATTGATTCATCCATATACTTCTTAAGCAATGCGTGATAAACATCGTTCTTCGGCATGTTACCCATTGTTATGGGTTCACCACCTGGCTCTATGGTGTATGGAATCCTCGGATTTCTAGGCGGTAGCCAGGAATCCACATCCTCCTGCGATGGTATATCCAGAGGCTCTGCTGTGTGACTTAGTACGAAACCATCAAGGCCGATGGCCACGGGTAATAGCACTTTTTCGTCCTCACTTATCTTGAATGCCGTTAGTGTCATGTCGAATGCTTCCTGCACGTTCTGCGCCATACCAATGATCCAACCACTATCCCTAATTGCGAGTAGGTCCGTGTGCTCATTATGTATGTTCCATGGCGGACCCAAAGCTCTCGTAACCACAGCCATCACAAGGGGAACCCTGGATGCAGCTGCCCACCAGAGCATTTCATACATGTAGAATAGGCCATGGCTTGAGGTTGCCGTGAACGCCCTAGCACCACCAGCCGCTGCTCCATAAACCGTAGCTAATGCCGCGAACTCACTCTCAACCCTTATATAATCAGCCTTAAGCTCACCCCTTTCTATCATCTCGCTTATCCTCTCAACAATGAGCGTTTGTGGTGTTATTGGGTATGCAGAAATAACGTTGACCCTAGCCAACTTAACTGCCTCTGCAACCGCGTGGTCGCCAACCAGGACCTTCTTAACCTGCTTTGCCAATGATATCTGCCCTGTCATCTCACACCACCCCCTCCCTAACCATATCTATTGCCTTTACGGGACATACGTCTGCGCATATTCCGCATCCCTTACAATAATCGTAATTAATCCTGACATTCTTATCCTCAAGCCAATCAATAACATTCTCTGGGCAGTACAGCCAGCATAAACCACACTTCGTACACTTGGAGTAATTGACCACAGGCCTGTACACACGCCAGGTACCAGTTCTACCACCAGCACCCGCCGCAGGTGTTGATAGTAGGAGACCCTTTAGCTTCTCGGCAACGCTCATGTCACTCACCCCTAACTAACTCATAACCCATCTTAACAGCCTCTGCATTTAATTTAACAAGGTTCTCCCTACCGACGAACTCAGGCAATGACTTAATTATTGAATCAAGACTAACAACACCAGTAACCTTAGCCACGGCACCAAGTAATGGCGTGCTCACTATATGCCAACCGGCAATGATGAGACCAAGCTTCTCGCTAATTGATGTTGCATCAACATAGTAAGTCCTATACCCAGTCCTAATTGGTGCGGACGAATTAACAATAATTATCGAATCCCTACTCTTCATGAGATCATCAATATTCACAAGATCGAGGACGTTGGATACGAGAACCACCAACACATCAGCCCTCCTAATATTACTATGGAGGCTAACGGGCTCATCAGCAATCCTCGCATAGGACTTAACCACAGCACCCCTACGCTCAGCACCAAACTCGGGAATAGCCTGGCCCCACTTACCATCCTTAAGAGCAGCGGACACTAGGATCCTAGCCGCAGTAACGCCGCCCTGACCACCCCTGCCAAGTATTATGAATTCTGTTACCTTAGCCATACCAATCATGAACCGTAGACACTAGGGTATTTATAAATGCTTCTGGTAGGTTATTTATTTCTAAATGATAAAAATAGTTAAATATAAACCAATGATTTAACTGGATCATCTTAATAAACAACCCACGAATAACGTAAACCGAAACTATCGATATAATCGCTATATAATCAATTGTTTATTAAAAGCTTTCTCAGGAAATTACCACTAATCTTGAGGAATTATTTTTGCTCTAAGTAAAATGATCACTTACGATAGCCAATCCTAAGCCTAACCCAATCCCTTGTCTGTAAGGACCTCCTTACAAAAATTGGTAGATAGTTACCTAACCTCCTAATTTCATCCTTAGCAACCGTATTCCACGCAGGGCATTCCTTATCGAT
>NZ_LCWN02000035.1:0-21162 GCF_002078205.2 Vulcanisaeta sp. EB80 | reverse complement strand
GCACCCTCTAGCTTTATTGACAATGTTAGATTCTTCATGTTAGAGCAGTTCGTATTCGCCATTTTCATAATCATACTCTCCATGGCAGCACCGACTGCCATTGCTGTGTTATTCTTCGTACCCCTAACCCTGGCAGTCACGATAGACCTAGTGACATATATAATGCTGGTCATCACGGTGATTGAACACATGTAACCACCAAGTGGTAATCAAGGAGGAGCCAGGTAGGCTAGGAGCCCGTGGGGTTAGGACCTTGGGTCCTTAGGTCTTGTGCCTTGTCTTTATTGCTATTCATGATTGCACTTATTACAATGTATCCGGCCAGTAACCCCAATGGTGGTGCGGTGACTAGCCCGTCTATTGATCCGTAGGCTCCAATAATTACTGAGCCAATGCATGCACTCGGTATTAGCCGGGGTATTGACGAGATGGCTAGCGCTGTGGCTACATCGATAATTAGGCTCCCGGCAATTAATGAGGCGTATAGCGTGAATAGGAGCGGCATCCAATCACTGCCTATCTTCCATCTCTTCTCATGGGCGTAGACCAATGGCGTTGTTGAGCCGATGACTATCGAAGCCATAAATATAGCCATGCTGTCGAGGTTGGTGGGTATTGAGGTGCGGGCTTGGGCTGGCTCAGTGGTAATTACTAGGAACAAGATTACCGACAATATGGCGTAAACAGCTACTATGCCCAGCGAGTACCTGACCAAGCCAGTCCTCGGTTTGTCCCTGGCAAGTAGTGAATAAGCTATTGCGACCAGCACCGCATTAGTAATTATTGCAACTAGGTTTATGTAGAGGCCATAGCCACCAATGATTAACGGCGATTCCAAGCCTAGGGTTTTGTTGAAGATTGGCGAATCGCCAATGCATGTTTGAATGTTTAGGGCTACGCATGTGGCTAGTGCAAATATGATGGTGAGCACGGTGATGCGTGTTATGCCCTCAACACACCACTCATCACATAACCTGCTCAAGGCCCAACTTTAAGCGTTAACAACGGCGGCATTGCGGACCAAAATTAGGAGACCGAGGAGCACCTAACCAAGCCAGACCTCTCGGCGTTGTAGTAGTGCATCAATGCCTTCGCTGGGTCGTTGGCGTAAATGAGCTTTACCGATAATTCCTTACCCCTCCAATACTCAATAACCACCTCACCACTAACATCATACAGGCAGTACCTATCGATAACGCCCAAAACCTCCCTGGCAATAGGTAGACCGGCCTTGACCGCCTCATCAATCGTTAAAGCCTTAATCTCCACGGGGATGAATACGATGCCCTCAACGCATGGTTTATTATTCTGGTTGGTTTGGGTTGGTGGGGTTCATGCAGCACCAAGGGCGTCCGCCGTCACGGCATTATCCATAATCAGCCATAGGCAAAGCCTTAAATATCATTGAACCATGTCACGCTTAATGGAGAGTGACTCTGGTGTTGATTTGTTTAGTGGCTTCAATGAGGTTGAGGTTGGTGAGGTTAGTGAGGTTCTTCGCAGGTGTGTTGGTTGTGGTAGGTTCGTCCTCATTGGGCCGCCGAGGAGTGGTAAGACGTTTTTCAGAGAGAATTACCTGGAGGGCAAGGAGGGTAGGCTGGGTGCTGGCGTCACCGTTGATGAGCATACGCTAGGCATAACCACAACCACCAAGACCGAGGGCAAAGAAGCCAAGGGCGAGTTGGGGCTTCGTGAGAAGGTTATGAGGATTCTTGAGGGGTTGATACCCCTGATTGGGAGGTTGAGGGAGAAGGTGAGGGTTGAGGATGAGGAGTTGAGGAGGATCCTTGGTGATAGAGCTCCCAAGCCTGTTGTTGAGGGGGCTAGGGGGATGATTGGGGACTCACCACACAGGGCTTACTACATACCGTGGGACAGCAATGAGGTAAGGAAGTGCATGGAGGAGCCCAGTGCATGTGCCTTCGGTGCGAATGTTGGTAAAGCATTGAAGCTGATCAAGGAGGCATTTGGGGATAGGAGGATTAGGTGGTTTAGGGCTGAGTACATACCGCCGGGTCTTGTCGAGGAGGTCATCGAATTAATCAGAGAGAAGGGTGAGGGTGGAGCTAGGGAGGTGTTAGAGGACTGGGTTGAGTCCTACTTCAAAGCCGTTGAGACCTTGAGTAGGGTTCTCGGTGTGAGAGAGAATCTGCTTGAGCGGGAGTCATTGTCTGTGGTGTTCCTGAACAACTTCGTGAACAACTACGCGAAGTACGTGATTGGCGGCTTAGCCGCAACCCCACTGATGGGTGCAGCTTCCCTAGCCATAATCTCGGTGCTCACGTACATGGCATTCAAGAAGGAGGAGGAGAACTACCTCAAGGAGATCATTGAGTTGAGGAGAAGCCTTGAGGGGTTGAGGAGGCGGGATGGCGAGTTTAGTGAGTTGGGTGAGTTGTTGGTCTATAGGGTTGCCTACGCAATGGGGATGAGTTACGAGGAAGCCAAGGAGGCACTAATGGACATAGCAGACTTAAGCATAGAAGAGCTGGAGAGGAGGGTTAACGAGATTGAGGAGAAAATTGAGGAGCTTGAGGAGAAGTTTGAGTTGTTCAGGCAGGAGGTGCCTGCGGGCATAGTCACGGCTGATGTCAATGAGTTCGCGAAAGGTAGGATTTACCCAAACATCAAGGTGAAAGGCGGTGAGTTAAGGATTAGGGCTGAGGATAGGTACTATAACATAGTTAGGGCTGGCAAGTTCAATGAATTGATCAGTGATGTTGAGAGTAAGCTTATGGGTAATGGTGTTGTTGTGGTTGTTGGGCCTAAGGGTATTGGTAAGTCCACGTTGGCAGCAGCCGTGATTTGGGAGTTACTCGTGAATGGCGATGTTGGTAGGGTTGCACGTGTTGATGTACTCAATGAGGAGAATTCCTGGGGATTCGAGAGATTCCTTAGGAACTACAGTAGGGAATTCATAAACTACTTCGGCAGGTTGCTCATACTCTACGACCCAGCGTCCACAGAGTCCTATGAGAGAGTGGACATTGACGTGGAGGCGCCCGTACAATCAAACATCGAGAGGACAATAAAGAACTTGATGGATTTTGTAGACTCAATAAGCCCCAAAGCTTCGAGACCATTCATGCTCATCGTACTACCGAGCGACTTCTACAACGCATTGAGTGAGGAAGTGAGGAATGCGGTGGAGGTGTATAGGCTTGATGTTTCGCAGGCATTGAGTGATAGGGAGTTCCTAGCCGAGTTGATTAGGGAGTACACGAGGACCAGGAGCAACCCTAACGGGTGTGCGTTAAGCAATGATGTGCTCAGCAAATCAGCAGACGAGTTGACCAAGTTCGACTCGGACCGCGCACTTATAGCCAGGCTAGTTGGCGAGGAGCTGGCGAGGAACAACTGCGACGTGGGCAAGATAGAGGAGTTAATCAACAACGCCAAGAGTAGGGCTAAGGCATTCATAATACAGTATATAAACAAACTATTCAAAGTCTATAAAAACCCCGACACAGCCAAAGCCTTAGTCGAAATCTTCGCATTAAGGAAACCATTCGTTAATGATGTAAGTCCCGGTGTCCCAATACTGACGCCAGGCATTGTCGAGTTGATTAGCGAGGTGAGGAGCGCGAGTTTGCTCTATAGTGCGGAGGGTGAGGAGTTGAGGAGTTGGTTGGCACGTAGGCAGCATGACTTGATCGAGGAGGCGATTGAGGAACTACTCGACTGCATTGCGAGTGAGAATGAGGAGTGCAAGGACCTCGGTGATGCGTTAAAACCCTGGGTGCCTGGATCTGTTAAGTTGTTGAAGGAGATCTCGGAGAAGGTAAGAGATGTAGACAGTGTCGTTAAGTACTTCGCCAGTAAGTACGGCAAGGAATTCACAACCACTCTAGGAAGCTTTAGCAATAAGTGCTGGAAAAGAGCCGCATTAATCATTGGGTATGCCTCGGCTGGGCGTGTTTTGGCGCCTGGGCCCGAGGTCTTACCTGAGAGCTTAAGGAAGGATGATGTTGAGTTCCTTGGTAATGCCTTAAACAGGTGCGGTGTTGATGATTACCTACTCGTTGGTGACGAAATCCCACCATTAATACGGCGTCTAATCAGGAATTACGCACGTGCCTTGGCCAAGGCATTCATTGATAAGTACGATGAGGCCGTTGCCGAGGTGAGGAGGGTTCTTGGTATCGCCAGGGATAGGGGCAGTATTCATGAGACTGAGGGTTTTTATGGTCTTGGGCTAGCCTCAATAATCGCCAGGGCTGTTGAGTCAGGCAAGCCCGTTAGATCCAGCGGTGCTGATGCGGCATTGCATATAGCGTCATTCGCCATACAACACGTTGTATCACCAATCTTCATTATGCCAATACTAAGTGCCTTAAAGCCGTTGCGTGGTAAGGCGCCACATAGATACCTCGAACTACTAGCCACTGCATCGGTTATGGAGAACCTCGACCTTGGCACGGTTAGGTACATATTTAAGGAGTTGAATGGGATTTTAGGCAGTTACGGTGATGTGGTTAAGGGACACGCCTGGTCCCTCGTAAATGCAATAATTGCCTACGCCGTCCCGCTTAGGGGGTATCTTGCGTATTTCAGTTATGGGGAGATTGAGAATATGGTTGGTAGGGTTGTTGATTTGCTCAACGAGTTGGGCAAGTTCAAGTCCAGCCTGGGCGTCGTAGCATGGGCCCATGCGTTAGCCCCAGCGTTAATACATGGAGGTGTGAGGGTGCTTATGGAGGAGAAACTAGGCATCAACGTGGTTAATAAGGCTAGTGAGGTCGCCGAGGAACTAAATAAATTGAGAGGAAAGGTTCCGGAGTTAATGAGCGATAAGGAATTCATGGGTTACGTCGAATCCAAGTCCGTAAAGGCTAATGAGGAGGCAGTTAAGGAAGAAATCCTTGAGGCAGCATCGCTTCTCAAGCACGCATTGGCACGTTATAGGCTTGATAATGACGAGCTTGATAAGGCGGAGAGACTATTCAATGAGGTAGCTGAGGAGAGTAGGGAGATCGGTGACTATGAAAACGACCTAGTTGCACGTGGTTGGGTATTGCGTGTTGAGGCGATTAATGGCTCGTTGGTTGACTATGAGTTGGTTAACTTGGTTAAAAAGTTTCAGCAATTGTACGAGGAGACCTTTAAGGAGCATTTCAAGCCCACGGCCCATTATCTCAGTGCTGCATCGAGTACACTTGGTGAATACCTCGTGTCCCTAGCCCTAACGGGTAACTACGAAACGATCAACGAGCTACTTGAGGAGCATTTGTGGGTACTGAACGCCAATAAGCAAGCCTCGGTCCTGACCAGGCTAACACTCAACGCCCTACTCAGACCAAGGGGTGAATTAAACAGTGAGCTTAAGGGTAAGCTTAGTGTCAACCCTGGGGAGTTGATTAATGCCTTCGAAACTGATATGCTTCGTAAGTACCTGCCCGCGTTGATGGTTGTCCTTGGTATTGCTAAGCCTGAGGATGGAATTAAGTTATGTGAGGAGTTTAACGATGAAGTTTGCGTAGGTTTCGTCTTGGCAGTTAAGGAAAACAGTGCTGTTATTGAATGGCTAAGAGAATTGTTAATCAACGCTTTCCGGGAAGTATTGATCGTAAGGTTGAACTCATTTAGGGAACTCGGCGTCGACATCGACACAGTACTCAATAAGTTTATGGAGTTGGTGTATGGGCTCGACGGCAAGTCCCTAGTCCGACTAATCACCCCCGTAAACTCAAGGGCTTCACTAGCCTTTATGCTCTACGCACTGATCAATGGCGATGAGAAGCTAGCCAAGGCACACGCACTCTATGGGGCTCCTTATTACGGTAAGTTGCTCGGGAGGTTGTTCCTTGAGGCTTACGGGGCGTGTTGTGACTTGAAGAGTGAGGAGTTTAGGCGTGCCATAGCCAGGCTCTTCTTCTACCACGTTTAGTCCTTGGTTGGTGAGGGCTTTGCCTAACTTTATGAGGTGAGGTTTTATATTTTGGTGGGATTGCTTTTGTGGTGGTTGAGAACTCACCTTGCATTGCGAGTGGTGTTGGCTTCCTGTCCAGAGTTGTTAATGAGGTGATTGATTACTTGGGCAGTGGTGATGTTCCTAGTCGCGTGCTTAGGGATGGCATCAACAGGAGGGTTAGTAATACCGTGACTAAAATCATGGGCGTAGTCCATGTTAAGGGCTACAGGTGGCCCACGACGATCGAGTCCATACTATCGAGGACAGCCCACGTGCTATTCAAGGAAGTAGCGTTGGGCGTGAGATCGGGTAGGTTTATTCCATCACTCGCGGAGTTCTGCGCCTACATTGATGAGGCTAAAGCCGTGATATGCGGCTCGCCTGACCTATTGATCCACGACTTGAGGGGTAAATCGGCATGCCTTGTTGAGTTAAAGATAGCACCAACCTTCGGTGATTACTCGCCGTTCATCAAAATGGCAGCCGTTAAACTAGCCATTTACTCATGGCTCTTAAGCAACTACTACGCCGGAGGCGGTGAGTGGCAATTGGGCTACATAGCCCTAATACACTACGCGAAGGAGGGAGGCAATGCACTGGGTGCGGTGCTCTACCCAATATGCATTAGGGTCACGGACACGATAAGGTCGTTCATAGCCAATGCCTACAGGGCTTGGAGAAACAAGACAATGATTAGAGTCAGCGACTGCAAGTTGGCGAAGTTGATCTATGGGAGGAAATTCACGAAATGCGTGAATGAGGAGGTCTTGATAGACATGCCGAGTTGGGCAGCCTCAATTAATGGGGCGATAAACAACGAACTATTCAGGAGGTGGAAGGCGCTACGGAAAGAGGCTTCGGTGAAGCCGCGTTGGAGACTTATTAAGGCTGTTGGGTAAAATAAAGTGGAAAGTGATGAGTCCCCGAGCAAACCACCCCGGTATAGCCGGGGCGGGTGCTCTGGGATGATCCAATGGGTGGTTGCGACCCACCCACCGTGGGTGTGGGTTGGGGAGACCACCCACTAGCCTGGCTGTTGACATATAATGGAGCAGACTGCAAACTATGGAGGTACGTGCATCGAAAATGCACGGAAGCAGAGCTGTGCCGAGAGGCAGCGTCACTACTATCCACTATCGACTACAGTCTCGAGGAGCACAAATGCCTCCAAACAACCTAAACCACCCAGCCAAACCAAAGCCCAATCCCTTCAAAACCAAGCCGCCCATGCCCGTGTCCTTCCCCATCCTCCCAAGCCCACCCGACTCTAACTCTCGCCCGGGTGAGTTGCATGAGGTCTGCGTCTACGAATAAGGGCTCCACGAAGCCCTGTGCTTCACCGCGCCGGACTCCGCGGTTGGGGCCAGGGTGGATTAAAACCAGAGCGGGATGGGCACAGCCCAGTCCCGCTAGGGTCCGGGAAGGGGTGGGAGGAGAGGCGATGACGCCATGAACCCGCAGACCCACGACCGTGGGGCGGGTAGGAGTAGGCTCGTGGAGGAAATCGAGGAAATACTGAGGAGACGACTCGGTTGGAACGAAATCATGATGAGCAACATCATGTGGAGGTACATCGGCATCAACGTGGATGAACTTATCACGTATGGCATAGACCCACATGCGTGGATAGAGATTCTACGCCACATCAGTATAAACGACACATACATGTTAGGTGCAGTGCATGGTGACGTATATGTAAGACCAACATCACCAAGCTGGTATGAGGTTTCGGCGCATACTACAAGTACGACGGGTGTGATGTATTTTGAAAGGTTAACGAGAACAATAAAAACGCCAACTGTTGAATTTGCAACGTGGAGGAAGAAGCCCAACGTGATCTACGTAAAGTTCTATGTTAAATTAAGGAGGAGTGAGTGGCCGTGGCATGGCAAGGGTTACGAAATAATAAAGAGCTTCAACGCAACTGAACTGCTGAAATACGTCGCCGGTTTAATAGACACGGACGGCATAGTCGCATCCGAGAAGCAGCCGTATGGGTACAGATTCGAGATAGATATAACCTCCGCCAACATCGAGTTTTTAGAGTTCCTTAAGAACGTAGTTTATGAGAGATTGGGCATTACGGGCTCGATTAAGAAGTCGAAAGGAGATAGTAGATTGCGGTTTCGAAGTTTGCAAGCCGTTCAGTTGTATGAGGGGTTGCGTCAATATCTGGCGCATCCAATGAAGAGGTTGAGGGCGGAGGTGTATTTGAAGTACTACAACAAGGAGTTGACAATAAGAGAGTTTGAGCACTTTTACGAGCCACTGAAATACGATAATGATGGCAACGACCCAAAGAGGTACCACGCCGCAGATATGCTCACCCAAGCGGCCCCACAAACCCACACCCACGAGGAAGCCTCCCCCGTTAAATCCCCAAGGCTGGCCATTAAGAATAGGGTTAAGACGTACATGAAAACCAGGACGAAAAAGTTAAAAGCCTGCGATGCACAACAAGACCTGCGGGGGTGCCCGAGCCAGGACAAAGGGGCAGGGTTGAGGTCCCTGTGGCGAAGGCCTGCGTGGGTTCAAATCCCACCCCCCGCACCAAAAACTGAAAACCACGTCATAAATCATTTATGAAGTTTGTGCATACCGTTTACGGGGCTCATGTATACTACCATCACCATGTTACAGTTTTAACGTTTTCCTGTTATTGATGAGTAAAAATATTCATTGCGTTAATTACTTCTCCTCATTCTCATGCGTTAGTCCTACCAAGGTGCCTCTTAACGTAATAAGTATCTGTGTAGTGGGTGCAGGGACTTAACTTGCGTGAATTGGTTGTTGATCTTCAGTTTTCCTGGCGAAGTTTAGTTACCGTTGTGGTGGATGGATAGTATTAAGGTGAGGTTGAGGTGCTGGGGGTAATACTTAATAGGTTTCATTGATTATTTGAACTATGGGTTTTTCGAAGAATCCGGTGGATATAGTTAGGGATAGAAGGTTAAGCCAGGGTGAGGTTGCTGATGCGTTAAGACTTGCGATTATGGCTGAGCTTGATGCAATCAACCTATATCTTCAATTATCTAGGTTGATTGATGATGAGAGGGTTAGGAGGGTTTTTGAGAATATTGCTAAGGAAGAGAAGACCCACTTCGGTGAGTTTCTGACGCTGCTTAAGTCCATTGATCCTGAGCAGGTGGAGCAGTTAAAGGCTGGGTCTAAGGAGGTTGGCGAGTTGACAGGGATTAAGGTTTCTAGTGATGGTGATCCATCCCAGCAGGATGTTGTTAGGTCATCGGCATTGACTGAGGAGGAGTTGAGGTATATTGAGGGTAAGGTTAGGGAGGTTGCTGATGGTGTTAGGAGGTTTAGGAAGTATTTACAGCTCTACCCAGTAGGTCCTGGTGCTGACTCGGTGACCCTTGAGGAGGTCGTGATTGATAAGGTGGTAAGTAGTTTGAGAACGGTAATATCTCTCAGGGAATTGAGTATTAAGTTCACAATATCGCAGAGACAGGTTGAGTACTCGAGGGCGCGTGGTGAACGTGTTTACTCAACCTCCATTGACCAAGCCGCTATTAGGCTTGCCTATCAGGAGGATAGTGCAATCCTCAGTGATTTATTAAGTAATGCAAAGGTGCGTAGAGTTGCGATAACGTCGTGGGAGGCGGCTGGCTCCGCTGTTGATGAGGTGTCTAGGGCTGTTAATATGCTCTTTATGGACTCGATACCTGAGCCCTATGTGTTGTTCGTGAGCCCTAGTAGGTACACTAAGTTATTGAGTGTTGTTGAGAGGACCGGTGTGATGGAATTAACGAGGGTTAAGTCGTTAGTTAAGGATGTGGTTATGATACCTCAGTTGACGGATGATACTGCGCTGTTGATGTCAGTACATGGATCCATTATTGACCTAGCGATTGGTGCGGATACGGCATTAGTGTACTTAGGGCCTGAGGACGGGGTCCATTCATTCACGCTATGGGAGACGTTGGCTGTTAGGGTTAAGGATCCAAGGGGCTTATTAGTGCTTAAGCAGTCGTCGTGACTAACCACGTGTAGGCAAGGTTAAACCACTTATTATTAATTGTTAACTTGGTTATTATGTTCGTGGCTAGTAAGTACGACTCGTGGTTCCTTAGTAATCCTTACGTGCTGGAGCCAGAGGTTTTATTGTCCAAGTACTTGATCCAGGTTGTCTCTTATTGATGTGGTTATTTAGACTGATTATTTCGAATAACGGTTTAATGTTTTTAAGCCAACTTTATTCTGGTGTTTTGATGAGTGATGAGTGGTTGATTAGGGATGTGAGGGGTGTGTTGGAGAGGGTCGATAGGGTGGGTCTTGGTTTTAAGGCGGTGAATCCTAGGCTACTTATTGTCCTATTTTATGATCTGCATTGCCCTGGTTGCGCAATCCTTGAGGATGAGGCTGGTGACTACTTGATGGAGCTTGTTAATGATGGTAAGGCGTCACTTTACTTTGTGGATTACCCTGTGCATAGGGGTATTGAGAGGCTTCACGCAGCCTTCAGGTGCATCTACAGGCGCAACCCAAACACCTTCATTGAGTCGCTTAGGAGGCATTACGAGGCGTATTTATCGGGTAAGTTGGACAATGAGGTGGCGCTGGCAAATGCTACGGGTGATTGCTTGAATGAGGAGCTTCCCAGGGTTATGGAGGCGAAGGCATTGGCTAAGGAGCTTGGTGCACCTGGTACACCAACATTGATAATCGGCAACCTAGTCAAGAACATAGGTCAGGGTATCTTTGGCTACCCAGGGCTTACTAAACTAATGAAAACAATAGAGGAATTCTACCTGTGAGATACTCTACGTGTTGGTACGTACCTCCTCCTCAATTGAAGTATTGATATGACCATTGAGGCGTTGCCTATAGCGTTTATTGCTGTCCCAGCCTCCATGACGCTAGGCACTAACGCGAGCCACATGATGACGGCAATTATTGAAATTACGGAACCTACCCTACCCAGGTTGTTCCTAAATTGATTACTGAGCATTAGCACACCAACGTAACCCGCCACTGACAAGCCTAGTAGTATGCTTATTGATATTAGGAATAGTAGTGCGGCGGCATCAAAGTCGTGGTATAGGTAGAATGTGTATGAGATGGCTAGTGTGGTTGGTGTGGTTCATTTTTAGGGCTGGCTACCAGCCCTATGTGAGTATTACCCTCGGTAGTTTCTCTATTATTTTCTTTGGTACGTGTTGTTGGATCAAATGCTTGTTGTGGTTGTAGTTGCTCTTCATTAGTATTGCGTGCATTATTGGTGTTGCGTTGCTGTGGAGCACCGGGTAGCGTTTGTTAACCACGCCCACGACTACGTGGTTGTGCACCGCGTGCAAGTAAGTAATGTCCTTAAGCGTTATTTGTCTTAAGCGATCGATGGTTGAGTCTTCGTAGTGCCTTATAAATCTAATAGATAAAATAACTGTTGGGTGTGGGTTGTGGAATGGCCGCTCGCTTGGCTCATGACCTATGGAGGAGTTGATTGCCAACTGTGGGGCTTCGTTTACAGTAAGTGTATGGAGGCGGAACCATGCAGCAAAGTAGCCAAGATATTCGTGGATGAACTGAAGAAACATAGGTGTTTCGGCTATGCACCAAAGTGAGTGCCTAGCCAAGGGTGGGTTCAAAATCAACGGGCCGCCGAGAGTCGGCAAAGGCCCAATGATCATCAAGGAAATCTCAGATACAAGCAACGAAGCCTCCCTGCCTCGACCCACCCAGGCGGGGAGGATAGAACTCTGCCAAGGACTAATCGAGGAAGCAATAAAGTGCTTAGGGAACAACGACAAGCAATGCGTCACGAGACTCATTGAGGAGTTGATTCGAAACCAATGCCACGATGGTAGACTAATCGGCAAGGAGGTTGCTGATGGGGTTAGGATGGTTGCTCATGAGCTATGGCTGGTAAGCGATAACGAGTTAAGGTGTAAGTTGCTAAGGACGCTTAGGGAACTTGGCGTAACGAAGAAATGGGTTAGAGGAGCATTGAAGATGAATAGAAAAGATCTGGATAAGAAGTGGCTCACTAGGTGTAATATTAAGTGGGGTATTAGGATAAAGAGGAGAGATATTATAAAGCGTGTTGAGGGTTTACTTAGGGAGAGGTTTGGTTGGGATGAAGTTAAGATGTGTGAGACATTGCTAAAGTACATCGGTGTTGATGCTGAGGTGCTCAGAAGGTATGGGATAGAGCCTTGTGACTGGGTTCATGCAGGATTTGACGACATCTACCTCATGGGCATTATATTGAGTGACTCACACATTGAAGTCGTAAATAACTACGTAGAGATTCAGCTAGGTACTACTAATACAATTGGTGCAGTGTTTTTCTTGTCGCTTTTGCGAGAACCGAGCCTTTCAATATCGTGGTTCAATGGAAAAACGCGACTCGTAGAGGTGAGGTACTTAATCGTCCTCGGCAAAGTAGATAAGTGGGGGTGGTTGAATCGCGAGGAGTTGATTAAACGTATAAGGGCATTGAGGCCGGAGGATGTGCCCCGGCTGATCGCCGGGGCTATCGATGGGGATGGCTCGATCAGCTACGATTTTGACGAATCCAGACCATTCATAAACATCGTGTCGTGCAAAGCATGTGAGAAGAGGGTTTTTCTTGACGCCTTGCAAGAGGCATTAGAGAAATTGGGGATTGAGGGAAAAATCTACGAGTCAAGCGATAGAGCTGTATTAGAGGTTTATGGGAAAGAAGCCGTCAAGCTGCTTAGGCTAATCATACCGTACCTACGACATCCGTTGAAGCGTCTAAGGGCTAAGCTAATTTTAATGCTTCGTGACGGTATTATTGACAAAAATACTTTTGCTGAACTCTATAGTCAAACGATGTACGGAGACTGCAACAATGACCCGAAAAGATGCCGCGCAATAGAAGTCTTAGCCAGGGCGGCCCCACAAACCCACACCCACGGGTCAGAACAAAACAAAACTAAACCAAAATAAAGCTCATGGTGGGCCCGGTGGGATTTGAACCCGGGACCTCCCGGTATCGTAGGTTCGTACCTTATCAGCCTTACGCGGGGCTTTCGCCCCAGGGCGCTCCAACCGGGCTGAGCTAATGCATGCATTATTCCAACCGAACATACCAATGCCTATCCATAGTATTGCCGTTATTAACTGAAGTAGGTCGTAAATGATGTCCGTAAAGCCCATTAATAATAACACCTTCATTATCACATCGAGTATGAGGGAGTACGTTATGGCTGTTAATCCCTCGTAAACACCCCTAACAATGCTCATAATGAGTACTTCTATGGTTGATTGATTTTAAATCATAGTCTCAGGGTTAGGTAGTTAGTCAGGTTCATTATTGGGTGTATTAGCCACGTGGGTGGGATTGTGGTTGAGAGTACGATTATTGTGAAGGTTATTATCAAGCCCTCGGCTAAGCCCCTCTTCCAACCTGTACCTAAATCCCTGGCGAGCCTTATGTAGTATGGCACGGATATGACGGAGTTTATCACCAGAAGTACTGCCAACCACACGAGGTTTCCATAAACGAGGGCAAGTATTATGTAGAGCTTTGACCAGAAGCCGAGGAGTGGTGGTGTGCCTATGAAGGCTAGGGATATTAACCACGTGCTCACTGCATTATTGCCCTTAGAATATACTGAATTGAAGAATCCCATCTTACCTGCTGCATTCATGAATAACTGGGTTATCAAACCAACGAGTGCTAAGCCTAGCGTAATCATTGAGTGTAGTGCGTAGCCCATTATTGCCGCTGCCAATGCAGCCATTACGTAACCCATGTTGGCTATTGATGAGTAGGCCAGGGTTCTCGCGTTTTCTCTACTCGTTAATGCACCAATGTTGCCCAGGAACATGGATATTGTTGCGAAGGCACCAACTATGTAGGCTAGGTAATAGGGTGGTATTGAGCCCATTGTTGTCAGTATTACCTTTACGGCAACTATGAATGGTGCTATCTTGGCTATCGAGGCTATTATCGAGATAGGTATTGGATTACCTGCGGTGAATACGTCAGGAACCCACTCATGCATTGGGGCTGCACCAACCTCTAGGGAAAGTCCGAGGAGTAGGAGTGAGAATCCTATTATGTATGTTACTAGTGAGGGTCCTGAGCTGATTATTACTGCGCCTACGAAGAATAATACCGTCGCTATTATCATGTTCACAACGTACTTAATACCTACCTCGATACTAACGTTCGGGTCTCCCATTAGGATTAATAGGTATGTTGGTGCGGACACGAGCATTAGCGATAGTAGGATTAGGGCTAGGTTGCTCGTGTATAGTGCAAGTACTGTGGCTATTATCATTATGGCAACCAGCATATAATCAGCGCCCCTGATTGGTGAGTTCAGCCTCATCAATGTCACGATACCCAGTATTCCAATCACCACTATGAAGGATACATAGGTTAGCAGATACGTGTTTGGTGTAATTAATAGTATTAGCATGGATATTAGGGGGGCTACCCATGAATATTTCCTGGCACCCTCATTTAATAAAGCCGGTGCTGTACCTATTACGTTAATTATTGTTGAGGCAAGGAGGACGTATTCATAGGGGATTGGCATTGGGCATCACCTATAGGTCCGCATTTTAGGCATTACTCCTAGCTCCCTCATACGTTTCACCACCAGCCCTAACCTCCTCAACACTCACCGATTTCCTAACCCTATCCAACGCCATTATCGCTATTATCAACGTCATGAATTCCGTGGATGACGTTAGTATTGTCACAATTAAAACGCCGAATGCGACCACAGAATTCACAGCAAATAGTGGTATGAGTGCTAGGAATATGGCGTTGAACATAAGCTCCAGCGATATTAACACCCTAATTAGGTCATTAGCCCTTAATGCGCTGTAGTAACCAATCATTAGTAGGATTGATGCGAAGCCGTAAATCAATGCTGCATTCACCTCCATCGACCGCTCACCTCTAGGTAGTACATTATTAAGCCGATCATTATTGCCATCAGCAATGATGAGAGTAAGGCAATTAGTAATAGATCGCTTGGTGTTGATACGAAGCTCATTAGCGATTGGCTTGTGATTGGTGTGATATTGTACGCGGTTTCGATCGAGGCTATTATTATGGCTATTATGAAGAGTATCATAGGCAGCACCCAGGACTTGCCAGCACCACCCCTGAACTCAACGCGCCTGTAGGTTGCGGCGAGCACTATTGTTATTGTTATTGTTGCGCCAACAAAGACTAGGTATATCAGTATGAAGCCGTAGGTTATACCGAATAATCCATAGATTGCACCAACAAGTCCTGTGGTTATTGCCAGGTAGATTGCGGCGTATAGATTGTCCCTAGTTATCGTGATACCCAATGCGGTTAATATCGAGACTATACCAAGTGCAATCAATGCACCCAGGTAGGCATTGATCATAACGGGAAACCCATCGATTCGCGTGTTTTTAAGTCTTAACCAATCGACATACTACAAGTGATTGATAATTACCAATACGGAGACACAAAACTAAATTAATAAGGGTTGTGTGCTGGGTTGCCGTGGGTCTCGTATTACTCTACACGGGGAATGGTAAGGGTAAAACTACGGCAGCCCTAGGCCTTGTGCTTAGGGCTGTTGGTCATGGGTATAGGGTCGTGATTGGGCACCTAATGAAGACTCTGATCTATAGGGGTGAGTATGTTGGCGAGTACTTAGCGATAAAGAGATTCCTTAGTGATTACGTCGATGTTTACTCACTGGATCCGGACCAGCACCTAACTCCGAGAGATGTCCTCACAATGGCTGTTAATAGGGCTAGGGAGGTTAAGCCATTCCTGCTAATCCTCGATGAGGTCAACAACGCCGTTGCGGCTAACTACCTGAGTGCCAGTGAGGTGATTGAGGCAATCAAGTCATTACCGCCGGAGGTCAATGTTGTGCTAACCGGTAGGGATGCGCCCAGGGAGTTCTTGGAATTCGCTGACTTGGTCACGGTTATGGAACCTGTGAAGCATTATTTCGATAGAGGCGTTGTCGGTATTAAGGGTCTTGAGTGGTAAGGGTAACATTATTTAATTGCTGTGCAATATGGGTTCAATGCCAACGCTTAGGTTTAGGGAGGATAGACCAACACTAATCGGCGTTATTCACCTACCGCCACTACCTGGCTCCATAAGGTATGGTGGTTTGGACATTAGCACCATAATTGACTTTGCGGTTAGGAACGCCAGGGTACTTGATGAGGCCGGGTTTGATGGAGTTATACTAGAGAACTTCAATGATTACCCATTCAAGGCTAGGGTTAGGGACCCAGAGACCATAGCCTCCATGGCCGTGATAGCCAGGGAAGTCGTTAAGACCGTGACAATACCAGTCGGCATAAATCTCCTCAGGAATTCAGGGCCTGAGGCTGCGGCTGTAGCGATTGTCGTGGGTGCCTCATTCATAAGGAGTAATGCGTACTGCGAGGCAGTGGTTAGTGCTGAGGGTATTCTTGAACCTGTTGCCAGGGAGGTTATGGAGACCATGACTAGGCTGAACTCTAAAATAACGGTGCTGGCTGACGTATTCGTTAAGCATGGAAGCCCACTGCACAGGATGACTATTGAGGATGTCGCCAAGGATTGCGTGGAGAGGGACTTGGCGGATGCCCTGGTGGTAACTGGACCTAGGACGGGTGAACCACCGGATCCTCTGTTGGTTAGGCGGGTGGTTAAGGCCGTGAGCGCCAAGGTTCTTGTTGGTAGTGGTATAACGCCCAACAACGTAAGTGATTACAAGGATGCACATGGTTTCATAGTCGGCACATACCTAAAGGATGAGGAGGGGCAAATAGATTCGGTGAAGGCTAGGCAATTAGTGAGTGCTGTGAAGCAGTTGGGTAAGTGAGGGAAAGGTCTCCGTTTATTGAAGGGGATAGGGTTTATTTTTTAAGATTGAACGCCAGGTAGGTTCCTGGCTCCCTTAATACCTAACCCTGTCTCGAGCATCTTCTTGGCTGTGTAATACCTCCTGCAGTCTGGGCATAGGTATAACCACTCAGGGTCGCCCTTGATACCAAGTCTCACCTTGGTGGTCATTATATGGCGCTTTGTGTCAAAGGGCTTACCGCACATCTTGCACCTAACAACCTCATCCTCAACCTCATCAACATAATCATCACCGGGTATTGAGGATGCCCTAGACACCGTAATAGCCTTCTCCGGGCATAACTTCTTGCAATACCCACAACCAATACACTTGGCCCAATCTAGCCTAAGCACAGTCTTATCACCAACCCTGGTAACATCAAAGGCTCTCTCAGGGCACTTTGCAAAGCATACACCACAGAATGAGCATTTAACGGTATCAATACCAACATTAAACACCTTAAGGTTATCTCCACCCATGCCTGTCATAATGGGCCTTAGGGCTTTCAGGGCCTTTGCATAATCACTACGTCTAATCCCCATGTAGTTTATTGATTTATTAAACAAACCACCACTTATCGTGTACTTACCCCTAACCGTAACCTTCAAAGCCTTTGATATGTCGCCTATCAACCCCTCACTAACCTTAACCCCAGCCAATGGGCAATCCTCCATGGGGCATTCCAGGGAGACCTCATTAACCTTCGTTAGGTCCATCATCAACCACTCGGGACTAACTGCTGCTATGCAGGGTACGAAGTAGACATACTCACCATTACCAGGGGCTCTCTGGTTAGCTGTGCATGTGTACGTTATCCTAGTTACCTGGCTAGTATTATTGAGTTTATTCAACAGTAATGCGTGTTCATTATCATCAGCACCAGCCATGATTAAGGCGCCGGTTGGGCATGCCCTAACGCATAGGCCACATTCTATGCACGATTGGGCATTTACCTCAACCCTATTGTTGACTATAGATACAGCACCCACGGGACATGCCTGCAGGCACTCATGACACCCATACCTAGCCTTACATGCGTTCTCAATAAATTCAGGTACATTCTTGGGCTTAGTCCTAACAACCCTACCCCTAAGCAGTTCCCTCCTGGTTATTGGACCCTCGATTGGAACTTCCATAGGCTTAACCCTCCTACCCATCAACTGAGCCTTAAGCAATTCCAGGTAATCCTCACTTGGATTCCTGAGTATGTGTACGTCAATTTCGTGCTTATTAAGTATTGTTGTATCCACCTCATCCCTATTCCTCAGTACGATGATTATTGGCCCATCATGCTCACTAGCCTCCCTTAACTCCTCATCTGTTGGGTCCTCAAGTATTAATAACCTACCCTCCTCCTGGATTGGCATAGGCATCACGCACGAAACCTATTACATCCCTATCCCTGGTTATGAAATCCCTTGTGAAGTTCAGCAGGAGTTTGAAGTAATCGGTCTTAACGAGTTTTAGGGCGCTTGATACAAAGGTTGGTATCCAATTCAGTAGGTGATTGCTTATGAAGTAATCCTCCTCCTCGATGTACTTCAGGGCATCTGCTGGGTCCTCATACTCCTTATACGCCAGGAAGCTCATGAACGCGAACTCAACCGCTATGTGATCACCTCTCAAATCCCTGAATTCCTTGTTAAGGGCTAGGTCGTAATCCGCATATAGCTTCCTTAGTGAGATCTCCACATTCATGTCCAGGTAGCCCGTGTGTGTATAGCCCTCGTACGGTATTGCGCCGTAATCAACCTTCGTGAAATCAACCTCTATTGGCGTTAATAGGTCGTAATTGTTAATCCCCTCAGCCACATCCAGAAACTTCATCAATAAATCCATGGTTGGGTAAAGGTTGGATAAGTACTTAGCCGCATCCCTAGCCCTGGGTATCCTAGACTTAACAAGCCTCTCGAAATCACTGATCCTGTAGGGGTATAAGAAGCATGATGATAGGAGGTCATAAATAATGGACCTAGAAAGGGCTATTGATTTTAAAACCTGGGGATCTAACTGCTTCATACTGCTCACGTACCCTGACCCTTAGAGTTACCAACACTCTCAACCTCGCAATGACCGCCTGACGGTTTAACGCCACTAAGCTTCTGTAGGAGTGTTGGTAGGTCTGCGGCACCAGTCCTCAGGGCGAATTCCTCGGGCTCCTCCTTAGTCACTATACGTGTTGATTCGTTTGTCTGGATTCCCGGCATTACGTATAGGCTCGGTGGGTCAGTACCATATTCAGCGCCCATTGGTGCAGCGCCCTTCCTCACCGCCGTCCTGTATATTATACTGTTGGGGTCATCCATATCACCAAATATCCTAGCCCCCGCTGGGCAGTTCCTGACACATGGCGGTATCCTCTCATACAGCGGCAGTGATTCATTGTAAATCCTGTCAATGGCTAAGACGCACTTCTTAGCCACACCCTCCACCGGGTCAAATGTTATGTTGCCGTATGGGCATGCGTTCTCGCAGTACCTACACCCTATACACACCTCGTAGTTAATGACAACAACACCATCCTCCTTCCTCTTATATATAGCACCCGTTGGGCAAACGGTGGTGCAAGCCGGGTTCCTGCAGTGGAAGCAGCTTATGGGTACACTAAACGTCTTGGTGTTTGGGAACTCCCCAACCTCAACCTGCAACACCCTTAAGAAGAACAGAGACCACGGCCCCTTACCCGGCTCTGGACCCCATGGCTTAAGGTCCGTCATTGGGCCGTAGCAACCGCTGGAGTGCCACTCCTTGCATGACATCATGCATGCGGCGCATCCAAAGCATTTACTTAGGTCTGTAAGTATTGCTAACTGGACCATTCAGGTCACCCTTGTCCATTACCATTCCTCCTGGGATCCGCCGTGTTTGATTTTGAATCAGAGGGTGATGCCGTAGCACTACTGAAGGAGTAACCCATGGAATGACTTATTGCCTCTTGGAACTGTAGCCACGATGAGTTCACCTCATACCAGCTTATACCCATCTCCTCAGGGCTCTTATAGGCGTTGTAGTTGAACACCTTGATGTTCCAAGCCTCACTACCAACTATCAGCTTCGGCGGTGTCTTAACTATTGGGTCCGCATTACCCCACGCCGAGTATGGCTTATCATTAGCAATCCTAACAATCTTCACCCTAAGGTCACCCCAGACAGTCTTACCGGTAAATGGGTCGAGGTTTAGCGTTGGGTAGTTACCGCTCTGTACCGCACTTATTAAGCCATTCACCGTGTACTGGCTATTGGGCACACCACCCTGGCTCTGGGCCCTGGTGTAGACGTATATGTCGTTGAACATGAAGCCCCTCACAGTCTCCAGCGCATTAGGTGGCAGAGCCATCATGCCAGCCCTAGCGTTCCTAGACTTCCAGTAACCAACCACGCCTGGCGCTATGGCCTCCGTTAGGAATACCTGCCCCCTAGCTATCTCACCACCCCTACTGGTTAGCTCAACCCAATCACCATTCTTAATCCCGTATTGGGCAGCCGTCTTCGGGTTCATCCAGATCACCGAGTATGGCAAAATCTGCCTCAGCCATGGGTGGTGTTGCTCCCAGGTGTGGTAGAACCAAGGATTCGACTTCCTGTTTAGCGTGGCCAGTGGGTATTCATTTGGCGGGGATCCGTCTGGGGCTGTCCACTCAAGCGACTCATACCAAACTGGTATTGGGTGGTAATACTGCTTAATTATCTGGGCAACATGAGTACCCCACCAATCACTTGGCGGAGTATTGTTCTTCTCAGCTAACTGTAGGTACGTTGAGTCACCAGTCTTCTCGTACATGTAGTAGAAGTAGGCGTTCTTACCCTTCCATAATCCGTAGGCAGCCAGTATAAACTTCATTATTATTTCTGAGTATATCGGTATTATTACGGGCTTAGCATAGGGCATCATGCCGACACTTGCAGCCCACTCGAGGTAGCCCTTATTCACATGCCTATAGTACCTAATCTCCAGCGGTAACTCGTAGTAGGCGAAGGCATGGCCAACTGTCTGCGTACCTGGTGATACACCAGGTGGGTAGACTCCATTGGTTACGGGCACCTTCTGTGGTGGCGGGTACGTTTCACTGCCTGAGTAGGCTGCGGCATTTATGAAGCCCGGGTAAACATACATCTTTATCTGGTTGGGATTAGGCTCACCCTTGCAGCACTTAGTGCCATCAGTACCCCTGGCCATGAATAGGACACCGACACCAGGCGCGTACTGCCACTTCCACAACCAGTCATACATCAGGTTCGGGTACATGGGCTCCCCAGTATCCGTGACAAAACCTGGCAATCCCAACTTCGTGCCCAGTATAATTTCGCCATCACTCCACGGCCTAACCTCCTTAAATAACGGTGGTAGTATTGGCCACTCAATGTTGTCACCGGGTCCATGGACTGACGAGGTTGGTCTATCCAATAGGCTGTGCTCGC
>NZ_LCWN02000034.1:0-21376 GCF_002078205.2 Vulcanisaeta sp. EB80 | reverse complement strand
TTTGAATATAAGGGTTGGATGAAGTTTGGGTAAGGATGGGAAAAGAGGAAAAATGGTTTTGATTTTTGGTTTTGATTGGTTGTGCTGGTTCACGATATTGGTGCCGTGTATGCACCGCTTGTTGTTACCACCTCGACCTGCGTTGGTGAGCCGCTTAGGCTACTGCAGGTTATTGATAGTGTGTCCCCTGGGTTGAGGGTTATCGATAATCCACTGGCCGGCAGTGAGGTTATGCCGCTGTATGAATTGCCGTTTAGGTATGCGGTGCAACTCGATGCACTTGAGCCGCTGGGCACCAGGTTTATCGCCTCAACCGTAATGGCACTAACCCCCATAGCCTTCACGTTCATAACAAGCACCCCGCCCATCTCCTCGGCAGAGACTGTTAGTGTGTTGCTGGCGCCTAGCGACGGCATTGCCCCGTGGAAGACGTAGAAGATTAGGATCAACGCGAGCGCTATACTAACAACAGCCACTATCACCCACAGTATGGTGAACTCACCCCTCCTCGCCAAACTCCTTTCGGCGTTGGTTTGCTTAGCCTTTATAGTCTTTACATTCCCAACAACCCTATTTGTGGGTTTGGCAATCATCAATAAAGAAGAGAAATAGTATTTTTAAGAGACTCATTCGGTAAGGATTCTCGGTTACGGGATCGAACCCAACGCCTGCGTAGTTTACCAATGCCGTGTTCCCTGACGACATATACTGTTATCTACCTGGAACCGGCGCTGAAGATTCTGAATATCAAGCTCAGCTCCAACTCAACAGCTTCGACATTGAGCAATATCGAGGGCGTACCCACTGCACTCATCACCTAGGGCTACTAAGCTGGTTTGGTGATGCAGACCTACGACGTAACCGGCAATGTAATCCTAGCCTTCTCCTTAGTTGCGAACTACGGGATTTATAGGCTCTTGGATAAGGTCATTGTGGATATCCTGCCCATTTAGCCTTTTAAATTAGTATCTCACTAGATCAATGACTGCGCCAATGCACATACTGTCTCAAACCAGGAACGTAACCGGCATAAAGCCCTCACGCCTAACCTCGGGAGTATTGCGAATTGCAGTTTATCTTTACGGCCTTGCCTAACAGCTCCCTGACTGTGTTGGCTAGGTTCTTGTCTGATACTGTGTTGTGCACCACGTCAAGCAAGGCGTCCTTGATCTCCTCAATGCCTAAGCAAACCTCCGAGGCCATCTCCCCAGCTGTGACCCTCACCTCCTCAGCCAACTCATCACCCCTCAACTTCTTGTTACCAAGCTCCTTGGCGTGCCTCACTGCCTCCGCAACGTGGTCAACGACTCCCTTAACCGCGCCCCAAAGCCCGCTACAGGTGATGCCTAAGTCCCTGCACCTGGTCTCCACGTGCACAATATCCATAAGTACACCGGGTCTCTCCAGTATTAGGTCTGCTAGGGTTGAGGCGATTAACTGCAACATGCCTGGGTCCTTCCTCTGCATGTTCGCCCTCAACACCTCGAAGATTATCCTCGAAAGCTCGCTCCTAGCACCCCTAACAGCCTTAGCGTACCTATCCGCATCACGCAACCCCTCAAGCTCCCTAACCAAGGACTCACGAGCCTCCTTTATGTTTACTGGCTCAGGCTCGACAGGCCTAGCCTCAAGGCCGAAGAAGACCCTCAAATCATTATCACTCACCCTACCCAAAGCCCAGTCAATAATAAGCTTCCTAGTCTCGGTAATCCTTTCCTCACTTATTGACTTGGTTTCATTCACGATCTTCGCCAACTCACCCCTATCAAAGGCAATGCAGAGCTGGGTAATCATATCACAATAATCAACCTCATTATTATTAATGAGTCCTAGGGTGCTCACGATCCTGAACGCCATCTCGAATTTATTGTTATCTCTACATATTGATGGTTCGCATCCACTCGATTTATGCTGCATAGGTTGTGTTATTGTTTGCGTTTTACCTTCAGGCGTAACCTCTTCAAGTGCCCTGAGTAGCTCATCCCTATAATACACGTATACACGTTTAATCAACTTATACATCTTGCGGATGTTTATGTCCAATATGCCCACCAATCTCTTGATGGTGTTTGTAGGCAGTCTCTTGTCAGGCTCGGTTAGCCACTTACTAACCTCTTCCCTAATGTCCTCCCTACTTATGATAAGCATTATTATGTAATCCTTAATAATGCCGAGCAACGCCTCCACCTTCTCACTCCCCATTACGCAGTACTTAGCGGCCAATGTGCGAAGCCTGGCCAAGTCCTCCTCATCGTTTATATCGTACTCACGGTTATCTACAAATGTGACCTCGACCAAGACCTTTTTAGAAAGCTCGGGGTTGTGCTCAACGAACTCCCGCAACGATCTGCACACGCAATCGGGGTATAGACAGATTATTGAATTATCAATACTCACCGCGGCAACCACCGGTATCGGCACCTTAACCCTATCAACACCCTCGTGCTCTTCTAAAAACCTCTCAATGGTGCCGTGGATTATTGCGTTTACGAGCTCGCCCTTATCGTCCTTATTAATTAAGGACCTACATTGACATGGATTGCTAGGAATAATGTAGGCCCCTCTAAATTGACCAATCTCAACAAACGCGACATTAACACCACCCCCTAATTGCCCACTAAGCATCTGCTCCATCGATATCAAAAATGAACAAAACAGGTTTAAAAGGCTACTTAACCAGGAGTTTCTGTGGACAATGTTTTATGCTTTCGGGAACTCTTGGTCACGATATCGATTTATAAATCGAGAAGCTGCGAACGTGAGTCTCGTGAGTACGTTGCACAGACACTCATGATGTGCAACGTAGATCGTAACCAATGTATGTAATTCATGGTTTAGCCTAATTTTTATCACAATTTTATCTCATTTTCTGCGTTTTGACTCTCAATATTTTCCAGAATTTTATCGAGGTCTAGTTCCTTGATTATTTTTTTGAGCCTATTCCTGACTAATACGGCTTTTATTGCCATCGGCCTACCTCCCGTTGCAGCCATGGCCGTTGCTGCAATCGCTATCCAGGTCACGTATTTGCGAGCCTCCTTCCCGGTCTCCTTCAAGTGTTTGTATATCATCTCGAAGTACTTTATGCCGAGCTCCACCAGGTCCTCGCTTGGCTCGGCAATCCTCAATAGCCTAAGCGCCCTCCTGGTCAATGGCTTATAGACGCCGGTGGTCGTGAATGCCCTCCTTAGGGCGCTGGCTATTGCCATGTCGTACCTGCCGCCCTCAGCATTGGACCTACCGCTCGTTATCGAGTCTAGGACCTCAACCACAGTCTCCACCTTGGGCAGTGAGGCCCTTACACCATCCCTATACCTCAACGCCCTGTAGTGCCTTACGAAGGCCTCCGCCAACGCCCTCGCCTCCTCCTCACCGAAGTCCCCTGTCCCGATTAATGCCTTGGCTAGCCTCTCGGTGTAGTTCGCCATAGCCTCCCCGGTGCTTCTCTGGCTGTTTGTTTTTGAGGCAATCCACTGCCTTAACCCTGTAATACCCCGTATCTTCACGCCCATTACCCCAGCCCAACGCCCCTTGCCCAACAACTCCGACCTCACATACGTGCCTAACCTACCCGTGAGGTACTCGTAAAACACCCCATCCTTAAACACGTAACCACACACTGGGCACACGAGCATCCACTCCCTCATGTCTAGTATTAGGCATGATCCACAGATTGGGCACACACCATTGCCGCAATTAGTCATTATGATCTATAAGCCCAACAGACAAAATAAAAAATTTTTCTCTCTAACCATCATAATAAATTAATAATTAAAGTGGGTTATTTGATGAAAGTTTTACTCAACCTCCGAATTGGAATACATAGAATTGAAAGTTTCAATCTCCAGGCGTATTGGCATCACCTGCGGGTGATACCTATTCGCCTGTGGGGGTGAAAGTTTTGGCTTGCTCAGTGATGCCTTGTGGGTGATGCCCTTTTAAGCCCTGGCTCGAATGAGTGATTAATATGGTTGACCTGGCCTACGACTGGGAGTTGATGTCGTGGGGAATGAGGGCTGTGGTGATAATACTAGCCGTGGCGCTGGCCATAGTGATACTAAGCCCGCACGTTGCCTTCCTCAAGCCAATAGCCCAGGGGCTTGGCTTAGCGACGACTAAGTACGTTTACGTGCCAGTGAACCACACCGTCTACGTTAACCAGACCGTGGTTAAGTACATCAACCAGACAGTGCCAGTCTACATAAATAGGACCGTTTACGTGCCCATCTCATCTTACTTCGAGTTCTACGCCGGCTACTGCAGTGGTAGGTTGGTCATACTGCCGAACGGCACGGTGTGGATTGCGTGGTTCTGGTTGGCGCCTAAGGCGTACTTCGAGTCGAACCCAACCCTCTACTGGTACTACTTCCAATATGCACCACTTTACTACAACCCAACAACCCACTACGCCCAGTTCGTACCGCTGATATTCCAGGCTGAGTTCCTAACCCCACAGGGCCTAGCCCTAGTATACACCCCAACATGCTACGTCGATAACGCTACAATAAACAACTACTACGTATTGGTTTGCGGGGACGTGGGAGGCGGCGGCCCCACATCATTCATCGGCTACTCATTCGTTAGTAACTCCACGGGTATGTGGGAGACCATCATCTCCTTAAACGTGCTGCCGGTGGTTGGGAACTTCACAATAAACGCAACCGGTTACTACTACCTACCGATACCGGTTAGGAACGCGACGTACACAGGGGTAATGATAATGCAATACTTAATAAAAGGGCAGAAAGTCAACACGCTGGGCCCATTCTGCACCTTGGCAGCTACATTCGTGAGGAACGCAACGGCAGCACTGTGGCTACCAGTCACGAACCAAACACTAATCAACTACTGGAGCTACACCAGTGAATTAACACTCGGCCACTACGACCCGTACGACTACACGATGGGCTACTGGGTCTGGCGCTACCCATCATGATTAGGCACAAAGATCACCAGGTTTCGAGGTAGCACGATATTGATGCCGTCCCCGTCTCATTACCATGACTTGCATTCACCCCATTGATTGTGCCGCTACCACTCACTACACATTCAATATAGTAATTTGGGCTTGGTGGTGTGAGGTAGTTCGTTATCTCTAGGGTGCCCGAACCCTGTGCCGCCACTGTTCCGTCCGGCAGTGTTACGGTGGCTTGCCAAGAAACCGACCCCTGAATATTGGATTGACCGGAAAATGGATAGTAAATATACACCGTACCTGAGATGGTGTATTGGAATGTGCCGGTTCCGTTCCATGCCGAGGTCCAATTGAAGGTGTAGGTCTCGCTCGATTGTGTCAGGTCTATCGTGTCTGGGTTTATGCTTATCGGGCCTGGAGGTATGTAGTTGTAGTAGTCTGTTCCGCTTGGGCCCGTCAGAGTCTGCCCGGGTGTTGTGCATGTAAGGGTCTCCGTTATTGTGACGACGTTGCTCGTGTACTTACTCCCACCAATGCTCCAGTACTGGAACACGTAGTTGTTGCCACTCTCTTGCGCGTTGTAGTAGAACGTTACCTGCTCACTCTGCCCATAGGGTATCGAGGAGACACTGGCACCGGAGGTGGGCTGCGGAGGACCAATACTTGGGTTTGTGCTTACGATGGGCGGGCTCACTGGGCATGGTGGGTATGGCGAGTACACGCAATTCACCGTGAACGTGTATGAACTACCATTGGTTGCCTGCGTCGAGCCTGGGCTTATTGAGCACGTATAACCGATCGGGTTGAATATTATTGACGCGGTTAGGGTGTCCGTCTGCCCACCAATGGGTAGTTGTTGGTTGTTCACATTGCCTATACCGCTTGTTGAGGAGACCGAGGAGCTTATCTGCCAGATCGCGCCCAGCGTGTCGTTGGTGACTGATACATAGACGAAGTAGTTAGATGGCGTTAGTAATGGTAATTGTTGGCATGTCACTGTGAAGACCTGCGTCACTGGCTTGCCGTTGTACTCGACATGGGTCAATGTTGGGCTTATTTGGCATATATAGCCGAACGAGTTCGAGAATGCGAATGCGTTGAAGGAGATGGTTATTGGGTGGTAGGGCGGGTCTATGCACCACGTATAAGTCGTGGACCCACTTTTAGAGTAAAAGCCACTCTGCATGAACCAGATTACCCACCAAGTGGCGCTGTATGGGTCGCTGACTGTTACCAATACTGGGCAGTTTGTGCCGAGTAATGAGTAAACATCAACCGTTGACCAGCCGTGTACTGGCACGACCGTGCAAACCCTGGGGTCGATTGCTGAGCAGACTCTAACAGCCACTGGCAGTTGGTTGGCTTCGCCGCACCACCACTGGTTGTGCATTAGCTTCGTGTTGCTTGTCGAGCACCAGTTGAGGTTTGGGTTGATTGCTTGGCTTGGGGTTATTACTGTGCCTCCCTTCAGGTAGATCTGCTCGACGTAAAACGGCTCATTGCCAGTGTTAACAATGGCTAGGAGGTAACCCCCTTGGTATGGCACTACCTCGGCTATTGGCCACATGTAGTTTTGGAGTGTTTGGTGGTTGGTGTAGATCCAATACCCGTAGAGACCGGCGCCCACTACTGCGCCTATTATGGCCATGGCTATTATGAATCCTATTGTTGATGTTAATACTTCCTCAAGTACCCGGCTCATCGATTATTATTAATTAATGGTTTTTAAGATGTAGTCACGATTGGTGGCTGGGCAGGTTGGACGGGCATGAGTAGTAGATGTTGTTGCCATCATTGTATGTAATGCAATAGCCGACGGCTTCTGGCGTGCTCTTAACCTTGGCGCTAACGCCGTTCTGGGCGTAGGCGTATATCTCGTTGCCGCTGGCGCCGAAGTTGAGATTGTACGTGCCCATTGACCCGCTCCAGTAGTTTTTGTCGAAGTTGCTCTTTATCATTGGCCACGAGATGGCTATTATGGCTATGATGGCTATGATGGCTAAAGCCATTATCACGGCAAGGAAGACCGAGGACTGTCCCCTACTCCTCAATGCCTTACCTGAAGACATCGGTTTACTAAGCCTTGGCTTTTAAGGGGCTCACTTGATAAAGGTGGCTCATTTTAAAGGCAAGCCATTGAAAGCTGTTCTGCAGCGTTCGTGAACAGGCCTGACTATTCTATAATTAAGTCTACCAATGGCTAACCTAAATATCAATGGTTGGAGCTTAGCCTTTAAAATATTTGCGAAGAGTAAGCGTGAACACAATACTTATAGGCACCCTAGTTGGTGCGAGAAATGCGAGCGGTCATTCTGCAATCCACACCCAACATAACAGCATGTACCGAGGAAAATAATGAAGAAATTACCGAAGATGACGCTAATTACTTAAACAGAAAGCCGCCGGAAGTGCTTCCAGTGGCTTTAATCGATTAAGGCAGAAGTGCTTCCTCGATGTACCACTCCAGTACGTAGTCATGCTTGTCGGCATAATCCCTGGCGAATTCAAAGGCAGCCCTCCAATCATCCTCCTCATGAATCACCCTCCAACCCTCATTAATTAATGCCTCATCCTCGGGTTTGCCGCTAACCAATACCCTACCCATCCTCCTGTTGACGAAGACCTTGTACCTGGGGCTCATCAGTATCACGTATACGTGTACAGGTTAAAAAGCGCTTCCAGGTTTTTACTTAAACAGTACACTGAAACTTTCACTGAACTTACGTGGAATTCACGAAACGATCAATTATATCTATGTACTTGTATATATCATCGGGGAAAATCAATAGGTAGGTCACATCACCTAATCGCTCCCTGACCTTAAGAAAGGCTTGAAAGACAGCACCACTACTAAGGCCAATGAGTAATCCCTCACTCCTGGCAACCCTAATGACCCCATCAACAGCCTCCTCAAGGCTAACGTCAATAACCTCATCAACAACCTCGCGGGCCCACCTAGTCCCTGACTCAAGGCGCTTAATGCCGGGTATTACGTTGTTGATCGCAGGTTCGACACCAACAACATAGACGTCACCAAAGGCGTCCCTAAGTCTCCTAGCAATACCCGTCACATGACCACCAGTGCCTATACCGGCAATCAGTACCCTCGGTCTCTTACCAATGCTCATGAACTGTTCCACAATCTCACCACCGGTGAAGTAGTAATGCCCCTCTGGATTATCAGCATTCTCGAATTGGTTAAGGTTTATTGCGCCATCTCTATTGGCATTATCCCTAACCCAACGCCAAAAGCCCTCATCAATACTATCCCTATCAACCTTAACAACCTCCGCACCCAACACCCTAAGCAAAACCTCAGTCGTCCTAGGTAAATGCTTGGTTGTGTAGGCCCTGTACCTAAAACCGTATATGTTAGCCAGAGCTGCCAGCGCTACCGCGACATTGCCCGAGGAAGCCTCCTCAACGAGACCACCGTACAATCCATCGTTTAGGAACCTATGTAGCAGGAAGAAGACGGTCCTATCCTTAATACTCCTACTCAGTGGGTTAAAGAACTCGAGCTTAGCCCAAACATCACCAAAATGCTCAAGCCTCACTAGGGGCGTGGGCCATAAACCGGTAACTAAATCTTGGACGCTGGGGAAAACATTGTTACGGGTACTCCCTGCAAATACCAACACCCATCATACATAGTACTGGTCAAGTTGGGCCTTAATAAGGATTATTTCCGAATTCACTGTTTTAGAGGAGGATGTGCGAATCCCCGCGGTTCGTCAGTCCGTTTTCATCGGGGACCGCCACGGTCCTCTCTGGGACCTCATAAATCATTGCCAACCTTAATATTTAAGCCTTTGGTTCGCAAAAGAAATTGTTTTAAAGGGGTTCCCTACCTCATGGTCGATGGTTGAAGTAATAGTTAAGGAGATGCCAGAGAGGCCTAGGCCTGGTGAGAAGGTTCAGTTGCCCAATGGTGAATTCATAAGGGTTAGGCATGTTGGGATCCCATGGATATTGCCACCGAAGAAGGTATGTAATGACCCTGAGTGCCCGTGGCATGGTCACTTGAGCGTTAGGGGTCAGGTGTTCACGGTAACTGTTGAGAGCGTTCATGGGAGGAGCGCCGTGGTAATACACGAGTGGTTGCATTATAACCCTAAGTATAAGAGGTATGAGGGGAGGAGGAAGAAGATGCATGTCAGGGTTCCGCCATGCATTGACGTGAGACCTGGTGATATCGTATATATAGGCGAGACCAGGCCCTTGGCTAAGACGGTTAGGCATGTTGTGATAGGTAGGATTGAGGATACTACCGAGGTTAAGCCCCAGGTAGTTAGGCTTGAGCAGCAACAATAATCCTTTTTAGTAACTAATTAATCAATGGATCAATGCTTTATGACGCACACACCCACCTACATGAATTCCTAGATAGCCGAGTCGAGGAATTTACTAAGGAGATAGTCATAGTAGGAGTCTCAGATGACTACCCATCATCAAGAAGAACGCTTGAGCTTGCCGAAAGGTTCAATAATATAATGCCCTGTGTTGGTATTCACCCATGGAACGTGGATAAGGTTAGTATAGATGAGCTGAGACAATTGGAGAGGCTGGTTTCTGAGGCTAAGTGTATTGGTGAGGTTGGTCTTGACAGGAGATTTGTGCCCCAGACCTTCGATAGGCAGTTGGAGTTCTTTAGGACCTTTGTAACGTGGGCTAGGGATTACGACCTGCCACTCAATATTCATGCGCCAGATGCCTGGAGGGATGTACTGGAGTTGGTCAGGAGGAGCGATGTGGAGAGGGTTTTGATTCACTGGTACACGGGTCCGCTTAACCTTCTTAACGAAATTAGGGATTACGGTTATTACATATCCATCAATGCTGCGATAAGGATTCAGGAGAAATCAAGGTTGGTGGCTAAGGAGGCCCCCCTGGACGTAATACTCCTTGAGAGCGATGGGCCATATGAGTATAGAGGTATTACACTTGAGCCACCGATGGTTAGGGATGCGGCTAGGATTGTGGCTGAGATAAAGGGTATCAAGGTTGAGGAGTTGTGGGAGAGAATTGGTGAGAACTTCTCTAGATTGTTTGGACGTGTGTAATACCTAGTCTATTTATTTATTGGTACTGCATGATCGATACCTCGTATGTAGAGTACCAATAGTAATAGTTATTAAGACCCACTAATGCCTTACTATCCCGTATGGCAGAGAAGACAGGCCCGTTCCAGAAGGTTGTAGTAGATCAGGACATCTGTATCGGCTGTGGTGCATGCGTCTCAGTATGTCCGTATCAGGCACTAGAGCTTGATGAGAACGGTAAGGCAAGACTAATATGGGATATGTGTAAGGATGACTTCAGCTGTGTGCCGGTGTGCCCAGTGAACTGCATATGGAAGACTAGCGAGGCACCCGACTCGGCTAAGGGCAAGGCTAATTGGTACAGGTTCAGCAAGGCGCTGTCTGATGCCGAGAAGAAGGAGTTTGAGGATTGGAAGGCTAAGTATAAGATTGCCTGGGCGCCTGCGTAAGGTGAATAGTTTAATTAAATCATTAAAACCCATATTATTTTTATTCCGGTAGAGAATTTAAAGTACCTATTTCTATCCTAACGGAAATGATATTCGACAAACTGGATAAGGAGATACTCAGGGAAATTCAAAAAGACGGTAGGTTACAATTAAGTAGGTTAGCCGAGATCCTGAATAGGCCAAGGACCACTGTTGCGACCAGGTTAAGTAGGCTTGAGGGTGATGGTGTCATAACATCCTACAGAGCTGTAATCGACCCCCTAAAGGTCGGTTTCTCATTGTTAGCGTTTGTTCTAATTAGCGTTAGGAGGAGCGCACCGAGTGGTGCCAAGTCTGCCCAGGTGGTGCTTGTTGAGAAAATACTCAAGGATAGTGATGAAGATCCCAGGTTACCGTGGATTGAGGAGGCGTTCATAATAACTGGGCATTATGATATACTCCTCAAGGTTTGGGCTAAGGATCTAAGGCAATTAAGTTACTTCCTGATCAATTACCTGCCAACGCACCCGGATATTGCCCAAACGGAGACTATGCTCGTACTAGAGCTTGTGTCTGATTGGAGGAGTAGGTTAATGCCCATTGATAAGGTTATGCCGGATTAACAACTTGGTTTCCTAATTAGGTCTATAAAATCTAGTGTTGTTCTTCGAGGATCAGGACTGGTCAATATGGCTCTACCAACGATCTCAAAGTCGGCACCATTGGCAATTGCACAACCTGGCTTACCACCCTGAGCACCAACACCAGGCGATAGTAATTGATAACCACCCCCAACCATCGACCTAACCCTCCTAATTACATTGGGCTTTGTTGCAGGGACGACAAAGCCGCTAACCCCTAGCTCAACCCCTAATTCCACGTTATACTCCAGGTATGTATCGTACAACTCACCACCCGAGCTCATGGAGACTAATAGATACACATCAACACCAAGTTCTCTAGCGACCCTAACTGGGCCGGTTAGGTTGTCTTTACCAGCCACTGAGTGCATTATTATGCCGTTAATCCCCAGGTCGTGAATCCTCCTTATCACATACTCATTTATGTGGGAAACATCGCCAAGCTTTAGGTCTGCAAGGAAGTACTTACCAACCTTATTCACCAACTCCCTAATTCCCCATGGTCCTATATTTAGTAACTGAAACCAACCAATCTTAACAGCATCAATCAAATCATTAATACTTCCTAAGAAAGCCGCCGATTTATCAACATCCCAATCAACATCAAGGGCGAGGATTAAGCCCGTTTCCCTTGGGATCATCGATTAAAATATCGAGGTTTATTTTTAAGAGTTATTTATGTAGGACTTGAACATCACTTCTTCTTCTCCCTAGTTACACCCATCTCCCTCAGCACTATTTCTAGGTCCTTCGTCGATATCCCGCTGTACACTGACCATAGGAAGATAACGTACAACGTTCTCATAGATTGCATAAGTTATATGTGAGTTAATAATGTCTCATCAATAGTTATTTATAAGGCCACCTGAGATCTTTCCTTTGGATGCTTGATAGGTGTTGCCTGGAGATTGGTATTACGACAAGCGGGGCTTCTGTTAGCTCCGTACCTATACAATTCTACAAGAAAAGCGAGCACCTGGCCCTTGAGGAGCAGTTGGTGCTTATTCATGATCCATCCCTTGAGGATGAGTTACTACTCGGTGTTATTAGGAACGTTACGAAGCTTGAGCCGTTGATTAGGGATAGGGTTAGGTCGCCGTTTGTCGATAGGCCTGAGGTTCTTGATCAGACGATACTCATGCCCTTCACTTCAGCTATTGTGAAACTCTATGCATCAATAAGGCCGAGTACAAAGTCCGTGTTTGAAGTTAGGCATGTGCCCACGCCAGGCTCTAAGGTCTATGTTATTAAAGATGGCAGATTCCTTAGTGATTATGTTAAGGTTAATACACCAATACTACTCGGTAACCATAAGTACAGCAACTGGCCCATTAACCTAGACGCCACCTTCGTAAATCAACACGTGGGCGTTTTCGGAGCCACAGGTGTTGGTAAGTCCAGGTTGGTTAAGGCTTTAATTGAGGAGTTGATTAGGGTTGGTAAGCATGTTGTCGTATTCGACCACAGTGGTGTTGATTATGCACCGCATTTTAAGGGCAGGGTAGTAACCTCGAAGGATATCGCCATTTCGCCACCAACGATAGCCTCGGTTATTGCTGATAAGGCTAGGTTGAATTGGCAAACCTTCGGTGAGTATCTCGAGGTTGCGGTGATAACGTATGTAAGGGGCGAGAGAGGAGTAAGAAGGCAGCAGGTGCAGTTGGTTGAGGGTAGGCAGGGTGACCAGGTGGTTAGGTGGGATAAGGCGTTATTCACGAAGCACCTGGTTGATAGTATGAGGGGCCTTGGTGCCAGGGATTCGACTGTTGAGAAGGCTAGACTCTTCATTGATTACTTCATAGAGCCTGAATTCTTTGAGGAGTTGAATAAAAGAATTACCCAACCCATTGATATTGTGAATGAGGCTTTAAAATCAAACCTGGTGGTGATTGATCTAAGCCTAGACCCGGAGCTTGTTGTTAAACAGGCCATAATTGCTGACGTAATCGACTCAGCGTGGAGGCTCGTTAAGGAGAGGAGGGAACCATTGGACTTAGTCTTCGTTATTGATGAGGCCCAGAACTACGTGCCGGAGAACGAGTGGACCATATGCGGTGATGTCATCGAGACCACGGCTAGGGAGGGCCGTAAATGGGGCCTGTCACTAGTTATAGCCAGCCAGAGGATTGCCAGGGACGTGAGGGCCAGCGTTAGGGCTAACCTGGGCACAGTCTTCTTCAGCAGGTTGAGCGCCCAGGGAGACCTCAGGGAGATAGCGGCCTACATGGACATAGCCGACGTAAGCGAATCCACATTAGCCCAACTAGGCACCAGGGAGTTCTACGTAGCGGGTCTAATGAACCCACTCAGGAAGCCACTGTTAATAAGGGTTAGGGACGCCTAGGATCCTTTTTCAACCTCGATTATTGCCTCACCCATCTGCACCTGGGCGCTGGACCATGTACAATTATAATCATATAAATTCGGTGGTACATTACTTACCCATGTTGGATTCACTATAGTTTTACTATAATATGTATTTGGATTTTTTGGATTAGTACAGTTATACGCTATTATGGTGTAGGGCTGCGCCGATGAGTAAACCGTGACATTATTAACAGTGACTGAGCGGCTTATTGGACCCATGGTCATCGTTACCGTAACGTTGGCATAAAGTAGGACTAAGTGATTGCCATTATTTACTTGTCCAACTTTTGGATAAAGTGTTATGTAGTAATTCAATGCCATGCCTTGTATTGGCACCGCAGCCGTGGGCAACATCAATGTATAGTTGAAGCTACCAACAACGTCACCCATGGATGCTATGGAGATGGCGTTCTGGAACTCGTGAGCCAATGCACTAGTTACTAGGGATTCCACGTAATTTATGGTGTTAAGCATGTTCGTGGTTATGTAGTACGTTGTGTACCAGGTTATGAAAACTACGAAGACCAGGAGCGCCACCGTGGTTATGACGAAGGCAAGCGTGTCCATCATGAACCACCCAGGCCGAAGCCAATCTCTATAGTGACTATGTACACTGTACCCCCCGTAACCGTCGCATTGTCGGCACGGCCCTGCGGTATTGCGTAACCACCTATGCTGCACTTCTCTACTACCTTGAGTTCACCAGTTGGGTTATTCACAGACGATGAAGTCACACTAATCACCTTAACAATAAGGGTGCCCCTCCCCACCGACGGTGTACTTAACTCCGTGAATACTGGTATATAGATATAACCAACACCGTGGTTGCCGGTCCCGTTTATGGCTATGACCCTAGGTATCATAACCAGGGATGAGCCGTACGTTAAGCCGTTGATTTCACCATAACCAAGCTGTACGAGGGAGACAACCGTGCCCGTTGGGGCGAAGGATTTGGGAACCACAACCGTGGACAAGTCACGTGGATTAACGGTTGGGAAACCAGTTGCATTAGAACCCCTCCACACATACATAAACCCGCTCGGCATTGAGTAGTAACTCGGCGGTACACCGTAAATCAGCACCCCGGACTCCTCAGTAATTATGGTTTGTCCACCCAAGGTGACATTCACTGTGCAGTGCGCATCGCCTGTATTCACGAAATTATATACGCCGTACTCAGTGTTTGGTAACGCATACGTGAGTTGCGTACCTGGCATCATCATGTATGTATCTATATCGTCAGCCACGTTAGTCAGGAACGATGCGACGTAGGTTATTGAGTAGTACGACGATTCCGAATTGAACGACCTCATGGATATCACTAGGAATACCGCCGCTAACGCCATTATGGTACTCACGAGAATCACCGCCGTCAAGACCTCGCTCTGCCCCCTGCTAGCCATACTCAATAATCACCTCTATCTCCACTATTTCAATTTTACTATTAGTTAAATTAAACGGTGGTGGCTGAATAGGCCCACACGCGTATTTTAAATACAGTGGTGATCTGATGAGCACCATACTGGGCGCGGTGACATTGGCAACCAATAAGTTGGGCAGGGCGGGGTTAAACCTAGCCACAATCACCGGCACAAACACATAAGCGCTGACAACACCAACCCTAGGGTAAAGAACCACGTAGGTACCATACGAAACACCACCAAGAGACCCCGCACCCAGTTGGGAGATGCCGAAGAAACTCGATGACGTGTCATTAAATATCAACGAATCATTACCAAACAATACCTTACGGAAACCACTCGGCATTGTTAAGTAGTTAGGAGGTATGCCGAAGACCACGGCATCGCTAGTGACGCTCCACACCACGGCATGCGTAGTATTCACCACAACCAGTTTGCAGTAATCCCTCACGACATTATACACACCAAATTGGGTAGCGGGTAATGGGTAGGAGAGTGAGTAATACGGTACGCCGCTCATCACGGCGGCATTCAAGTCCTGGGCTATGTTAACCAACGTCGTCTCGGCCTGGCTCAGGGAGACCGATGCAGACGCGGATGCCATGTTTATGCCCGACACTATAATAAACACCACAGCCAGGGCTAAAACCACACCAACCATAATAACAACAGCCAACGCCTCGCTCAAACCAAGCCCACGCATGCTCACCCACCCGCCAAACTACTGATACCAACATAAACGAGGTAGTAAGTACCATTCAACTGAACAACTGCAAAGGCAGACGCGGTCGGTGAGAAACCACCAAGCCTATACCTCTCCATATGCACTACACTCATCGCACTCAGCTTGTCAAAGCTATAACTCACGTATACGGGTAGGTAGTAAGTCGTTGTTGGCATCCCGGACACCCACATGTCGTAGATAATCGATGTGGTGTTATACACGTAATAATTATAACCTTGTGGGTTTGGTGAGGATTGGGTCACGTTTATCTCCGTTATTGTTATGTTATAACCGATTTGGTTCTGAACTAAATCGCAGGGTAACGGATAGGTTGTGCTTGTTTCGTTACTAAGTGTCGTTGGGAAATCGTAAATCGTAGTACTCACCGTTAAATTAACTGGTTTACTCGACGTCTTGCAAATACCGTTAAGCCCTATGTCCATACTCAACAAGTAGAGGTAGTAGTACTGCGGTAACCTAGTACTATTAGACCTCGAACCTGTGCTCGTCGTTATGTTTGTCGTTACGACTTCGGTACCGTTTCCGTAGTAAGTCAATGTCGTGAGGACCGTGATGTTTTGCGAGACCCTAGGTTGAGTACTGGTCAGGTTATATGGCACTGCCTCGATAGTCACGTTGTACGTAACCGTTGAGCCTGGTATTGCCGTGATTAACTGACCAATGGCGTAGACACTGTAACCAAAAGGCTCGCTGGGGAGTTTTAGGCTTGCGTTGCAGGATACCGTAGGTGGTGGTAAGCCATATTGTGTTAAATTGTTAGTTTTCAACTTAACTAAGTAATTATTACTAAAGTGGTATGCACCATTCAAGTCCTGGCGGGTGCATACTGCATCACTAATGCAAGATAGGCAAGATAGGGACGTGCGAGTTGTGTAGTTCACGTCGGTAAAGCTCGGCGCCAGGGCATATGGCTCCTCATACGCGTTAAGCATTAGGTAGCTGTACCCGCCCAAGCCTTGGTCGTAGCAGTACGGTTCCTGGCAGTAGGAATTAGTCAATACGTCGTAGGGCAGGCTGGAGTTGCTCGAGACCTCCATGTATATATTACCCGTGGCGTTCACCCAAACGACAGCCGTGCCAGTCCTCGCGTCGAAGTACGTCAACCACCACCTCAGCATCACCGCCTGCCCAGACTCGATGCACTCGGTTATGTTGGTTATTGACTGGTTGGCGCATTGTATGAAGGCTACGTTTGACAGCGGGAGTGCCGTGTTTATTTGATACTTGTAGCCGAAGGCCGTCAATAATTCATTGAGTAGGTAGACGTTAAGTGTTAATTCACTAACGCGCGGGTCAGTTGTTGGGTAAGGAACCTGAATCGGTGAGGCGGTTTTCCAGTTAACGACCACCGTTATCGGCAATAGGGCATACTCACCACCACTCACTATAGACGTTGATGTGACGAGCTTACCATACGGAACCACCGCCACATACCAATCATACTGGGGACCAACCAACGTATTCATCAACGACCGCAGTGCTTCACAATTGTGAGTGGACAAACAGTGCTCCAGCATCGTTAGGAAGTGTGGGTTGTTGATTAACTCGGCGAGTACGGTCTGGGCGTAGGTCTCCAGGTTGGATTCGACCTGGCTTTGTAGTTGGGTTGTTGGTGATTTGAAGAGCATCGGCATTAGTGCGGCGAGCACCAGTATTATCACGGTCGCCGCAATCGCCTCCATAATCCTCGCCTGACCAAACCTATCAAACCCACGCACCATAATCACCACCCCTGGCACGGGTTCAGCTGCCAATTCGGTGTATAACCATAATATAGTAATTGCCCGTTGTTGTAGGCGAAGTATATGTATGAGTTCTCATATGATATGTATGAGTTTTCGTATGGTGGGTATTGGCAATTCATTATTGTTGGGTAGACGTAGGCGTACGGCAGTGTCTGGTTTGGGAAGTGCTCGTACTCCGTGATCCAATTATACAATGCACTAGGATAATTGCCTTCACCGAAGCGCGTTATCTTCATCTCACTCAGGGGTATTATCTGCCCAATCACTGCGTAGCCGGGGGCTAGGTTATATATTGACTCGTTGAACGTGAGTATTGACAGTACGCCCATTGGGTATGCATTATTAACCTTGAATATGTTCATCCACGGGAGCGGCTCAACAGTGCCGAGGGCGGCATATGTTTGTCCATTAGTTATGTTTGTGATGTATAATCCCGTGCCGCCACCATATATCGTCAATGCCGTCGGGACACCCGTGTTTATGAAATACGTGACCTCAATAAGCGAGCCTGAGGTCTGGTTGTAGATGAATGCCATGTATGGTATTAACGAGGTGGCTGAGTAACCACTTGGCGTTGTGCTGTTTATACCCATGGCGCTCAGAGCAGCCGGTGACCACGGGTTTAGTATTAGCCTAATATTGCTGTAGTTTATGAGTAGTAGGTACTGCGTGTTTGGGTATCCGTTGGGTGGTGGCATGGTTACGTTGAATACCACGGCGTTGCTAGTTATGTTGTACACGGTGTATTTTAGGCTGATTTCGCTGTAGCCTAGGGTTGGTGTTACGTTGAGCCCGATTATTGATGCGCCTAGGGCTGGTGCGTTGTTGTAGGACACGGTTACCAATACGTTCCTTGGCAGTGTGTAGTTGTTGTAGAGCTTGATGCTCGCATTTATCACTGCCGCGTTCTGCAGTATTATTGCTGTCCATGAACCAAGCAGTGGCAGCTGCTGTGACTGCTGTACGTTCGAGACTTGTCCACTAAGCATGTATGCGTTATTATTGAATACCGTATTGGACACATTAACGAGGACCGGTAAGTATATTGTCGTGGTGTTACATAATGTATTATTAATATATACATAAAGGTTAGCCTGCGGTTCGTTATTTACATTTGTTACGTTCTGCCACGTTAATTGCTTCGTCGGTTTTACGTACAGCGTGAGGTTTGTCAAACCAGTGAATGGAGGTGAGCATTTTTTCAATTTCAATTGATATTGAGAATTACCATAATATAATTTAACCGATGATGAGGTTATTACCACTGAGTATCCCTGACGATCCTGATAATTTTGGAATTTCTCCGTTGGCCAGGGTGTCAGGAATTGTATGCCCGCACAGACCTGTTGACCTGCAGTGCAGTTCGCTATGTCGAATGTTGCCGATATATTGAAGCCCGCGTTTGCCGCGAGTTCGTCTATGGGTATTGCGAACGCCAATGACGCTGTTTGTCCACCTGCTACCCAGCCCATGTTACTTGTCCTGTACATGCCTCCTGCGAAGTATGGTGCCCATAGGTAGCTTGCGTTGCCTGTTGTGTATGTTGCTGGTCCGGTGCATGTATAGTTGTCTAGTTTGAAGTTGAATATGCACCTCGTTTCCGTGGTTATTGTTGTTGGGTTTAGTATTGATGGGTTTTGTGGTTTTACTATCCATGCTGCTAGGCTGACGCTGTTTCTTAGCGTTAGGTTCTGTATGCCTAGTGTTGGCATGTTGTATGTGTCCTTGACCACCACTGCTATGCTTGATTCGTTGCCAGCGCTGTATATGTACTTGACGCCTTTTATCTTTAATGCGCCGTAGAACCCGGTTGTGATTGATACGTGTGGCTTTGGTTTGGTTGTTGGTATGGCTATGCCTGTTGGTACGTATATGCTGTTTACTAATATGTTTATTTGTGCCCCTATCACTGATGCGAGCGAATAGGATACTGGTGATTGAGTTAGTGCGTGTAAATATAGATAGAGTCCCTCGTTGATTAATGAGTTGCTGTAGTTTATCGCGAATGTGGCTACTATCGCCTGTATCTCCTCATCCAACTGTTGAACCACTACCTGTGGGTTTTCCTTAAATGCGTAGTAGATGCTTCTTTGGTACACGTAGGCTGGGGTCATCGTGAAGACCCTGTACAGTATCGCCAAAACGAGCACTGCAATCACAATCACCATCGCAGTTATAAGTAAACCCTGGCCCTTCCTATCCATGCTCACCACCCCGCAGCCCCGAACACGTTGCCTTTGTAGTACAGGTAGAGGGTTATGTAATACGCCGAGTCTCCTATGTACACGAGCGCCCTGGCAGCACCAACTGGTGCGTTCTTGATGCTTTTGCCGAAGATTATTGGTTCATCCCCGAGCAGGTAGTTTGGGTATAATCCGTACGGCACAATTATCGATTGGGCGATGGGTACCTGCCCAGCCTGCCCCTTAGAGTTCCTAATGACATTGATTATTAGGAGCATTGGTGCGTCTGGCAGGTTCCAGTAGCAGGTTGAGTGGTTTGACTTGGTTAGTAATGTGCATGGTATTGGGTATGAAGGAGCGTTACCCTGCCCAGGGCCCAACGTGAAGTTTAGCGTTTCGAAGGTATAGCCGTAGAGTGACTTGTAGACGGCCACGATTCTGAGGCCGAGGGCTGTTTCGCCTGGGTTGGAGATAATCTTGGTGTTTTTGAGGCAGCTCTTAAGTACGTTTGGGTCTACGAATAGTATGGAGTTGTAATTGGTGCTGTTTGGTAATATACCCATGAGCAGTAGTGGTGTTGTTTGGCCTGGGTATTGGAAGTAGGCGTAGTCCTGGATGCCGCCGATGCTT
Organism: Vulcanisaeta sp. EB80; assembly: GCF_002078205.2. Taxonomy (NCBI): domain Archaea; kingdom Thermoproteati; phylum Thermoproteota; class Thermoprotei; order Thermoproteales; family Thermoproteaceae; genus Vulcanisaeta; species Vulcanisaeta sp. EB80. The sequence continues at coordinate 1,259 of NZ_LCWN02000034.1, read as the reverse complement.
GCTGTTATTAGCATGAAGTACGTGTTGTTGCTGTTATAAGCAACGGGGAGTGTGATTACGGCTATGCCGCTGGAGTTTGTGATTGATGATGTAGTGCCATTAGTTATCGATGGTTTTTGTGATGTGCCTTGGCTGACGATGAAGTATTGTACCTTAACGGTTGCGTTACCGACCCGTTGTCCGTTGCTCGTGACTTCTACGTATAGGTTGGAGCTGCCTTGTGGTGGTGGGAAGTCTATGACTGTTATGTTTAGGACTGGTTGTATGATTAGCATGAACTCGTAATTACTACCTAAACCAAGCATTTGCTTGGCCTCCGTGTAACTGAGTGGCCACGTCTTATTACCTATGGGTAGTAATAGCCAGTATCCGTTGATTGCTAGGTTGTTGATGCCGTGTTGGTTTAGGTAGTTCGCGAAGCCTTTCCCAACATAGCTTGTGCTGCATTCGTTGACTAGGTTGCTTGGTAGGTAACCGTTGGCGAAGCCCCAGTACTCCAGTGCTAGTACCTTGAATGGGTCTAGGTGGTAGGGCTGGTTTGGCATTGCCAGTCCGAATGATTTTGGTTTGTTTGCTAGCCCCCAGTTTAGTGGGTTGCCTGGGTTTGTGATTATGTACTCCAGCAGTGATTGTGCCATGGCGTTCAACTGGAACGTGTTAACCTCGGAGCCTGCTGAGTATGAGTAGTTGGGGACGAGTAAAATGAATACTATGATGGCTGCCATAATCACGGGTATTATAAGTACCAACTCGATTGCGCTTGATTGGCCTTTGGTTGTTGTTTTGGAATTGATCATTATTACTAAATTGAATGCTACCTTTTTAAACCTAGCTGTCCTGCACCCACGTTAGTTTTAATATATATAGGGTATTGGTTGGTTTTGCGTCTTGGATTCATGGAATTGCCCGTGCGAGAGGGTGTTGGTGCGCATGGCGCTAAATATTTTAATAGGGGTTTGGGCGGTGCGTTTTGATGGCTAGGCAGCCGTATGTTTTTAGGAGTGTTGAGGTGCCGGATGGTGTTAAGGTTGATGTTAGTGGGAGTAGGGTTGTGGTTAGGGGTCCGCTGGGTAGTTTGGAGAGGGATTTTGGCAACCTGCCCATAATTATTAGGCTTGGTGATGGCTCTGTAATTATTGAGTCGTACATGGCAGGTAGGGAGGAGAGGGCTGTTGTTGGTACTGTGGCTGGGCATATAAGGAATATGATACTTGGCGTGACTAGGGGTTGGAGGTATAAGTTGAAGATTGTGTTTTCCC
>NZ_LCWN02000033.1:0-22178 GCF_002078205.2 Vulcanisaeta sp. EB80 | reverse complement strand
ATTTGTCGTGCCCAGGTCCTAAATCACCAAGCGATACGCAACCCTCTATTAACTCCTTAAAACCATAGTGTTTAAGTTCATCATCCATGCGCCAGCACTCCAACTCCCTACCTGTTGCTATCATAAGTCTCTTACCCATGTTGCGGAGCGTGCGTAAGGCATCCAGTGCGCCAGGGAATACCTCGCCATAACTTCTCCTATTTATGTACTCTAACCAACAATTATGCCAGAACCAGTAATTCCTGGATAAATCATGCAGAACCTCACTTAGTGATGGATCTCTATAGTAAATATTCAATAAGTGATTCGTATCATCGCTTATCACTACGCCATACCTAGCGGCGCAATCCCTTAGTACGGCTAGGAACCTGGGTAGTGTATTAACGAGCGTCATATCTAGATCTAGTATTAATGCCTTGATGACCATAAGGGAGTATGTCTAATCCATGACTAATTAATAAACCATTCTGTATAGGGCGAGGGCAATGTATATTAAATTCCCAGCTAATTACTTAATGCGATATCTGTGGGTAGGCTCAGGTATAGGCTTGAGGTGGCCCTTGAGAGGGATGGTAAGGTTGTCATGGACAATATAACCGCTAGGCTCCTTGAGGCGCTTGAGAAGAGGGGATCATTGCTCTCTGCCGTTAAGGATCTTGGTATTCCCTACTCAAGGGCTTGGGAGTTAATAAATAGGCTGGAGAGTGGGGTGGAGGCTAAGGTTGTGAAACCCAGGAGGGGTTATAGGGGTGGTATGGCATTAACGGATGAAGGGAGGGATCTACTGAATAGGTACAGGTCAATAACCCAGAGGTATGTGTGGAATCCCAACGGTTCAGTTTGCGATACCGTTTACGCGGGTAGTGATGATTGCTTGGTTAGGGATGTGATTGAGGATATGAGGAATGAGGGCTATTGCATAGACGCGTATTGGGTTGGATCAATGGGTGGACTCAATATGGTGACCCTGGGACTAGCCGATATTGCCGGGATACACCTGGTCGACCCATCAAGTGGTGAGTACAATGTGCCCTACATAAGCTCGTTCGGTGTCTGGGATGGTGTGGTACTCATAAGGGGTTACCTGAGGCTCTTGGGCATAGTTCATAGACCTCACCTAAGCATTAGTGATATCACCGACATACTGGGCCTTAAGATGGTTAATAGGAACCCGGGATCGGGCACTAGGTTAGTGATTGAGTTGCTACTTAATGGTATTGCGGCGCAAACGGGCTATAGTGTCGATGAGTTGAGGAGGAACATTAGGGGTTATAATGATGTGGTTAAGACCCATGTGGAGGTCACCGAGAAGATTGTTAGGGGTATTGCGGATTACGGCATTGCAACGGCAGGTCAGGCATTAACCATGGGATTAACCACAAGACCATTAGCCCTCGAGGAGTTCGATATAGTGGTGGCTAAGTCAAGCATTAACAAACCGACGGTTAGGGAGTTCATACGCAGAATAAGTAAGGTGAGCCCAAGACCTGGCTATGTGATGCTTAGGAGCACTGGTGAGGTTTACACGCCCTATTCTAGGTAGTCATAATCGCTACCGCCAACATAGATATTATGAAGGATCCTATATAGCGCATCGAGGCCTTCGCCAGTCTTCGCACTTACTGGTATTGGCTTGGGCATAGTGCCCACGGCCGTCAGAACATCCGTAATCCTCACACTTAAGTCAGACTCCAACTTATTGGCCTGACTGGATAGGAGTGTTTCCCTGAGTAGGTCTGTCTCCTCACTCCACTCGAGGATCTCATCAAGCGTTGACCTATCTAGTAAGTCGACCTTATTCATTACGTTGACCTGGGGCAGGTTAAACCTAAACTGGGTTGATAAGGCGAGCAGCATGGATGACACGTAACCACTGGGTGTTTGGGCCTGGGTCGCATCTATTACGAAGACTACAGCCGACCTATCCATGCTAAGCCTATTTATGAGAAGTGAACCAACACTCCTAAACGCGAACAACTCCATCTGCCCTGGCGTGTCCACAAGCACGTAGTTGGCACCTATGTCCATGACCTGGCTCTTTATCTCCTGAGCCCTAACCGCGAGCATGTCTATGGCAGCTATTATAGAACCATTAGGCCCAAGCTTGTACTTCCTCATTAACTCCCTCGCAGAAACAACGTCCCTAATGTCTATGTCGGGTATGTAAGGTACGTATTCAGCAGCTGGATCTAAATTAACAATAGCTACATCATACTGGTTATTCTCAAGCCACTCGGCAAAACTATTGACAAGGGTGGTCTTGCCTGATCCTGCCGTACCTACTATGAATACGGTGAACATCCTCCCACAAATGAAATTCATGGAATTGCTAATAAAATCTTTACTAAACGCCGATATATAACGTGGAAACCAAAGCCCTAGCCGCCGCATCACCAAGAAGAAGATACCTAATACTAGGCCTCAACCCAACATAGTTCGAAACCAAAGCCACCAAGGCACCACCCATTAGGGACCCAATGAACGTCCCTATGCCGTAAAATAGATTGTAGAGGCTAACCGCGGTTTTCCTATCCTCAGAATTATCGTAAACAAAGGATATGTACGCTATGTTAGACGCGGAGTTTGTGAAACCCGCTATCGTGTTTGCTAGGTATATCACGTACACATTTGGCGTCAGGGCGTAGGATAATGGGAATGTCACGAGCAATAACCTTCCCAAGAACATTACCAACTTCCTATTCTTATCGAATAATTTACCCACATGCCTCTGTAGGATTACTGTGGAGACGCCACTGATTACATTGACTATGGCCAATTGCTCCACGCTCATACTAAGCAGATACACCTGGGCGAGTGGGAATAACGGCCATGCGAAGCTCCACACTATTGCAAACAGCGTATTTATCAATAAGAACCTCCTCAATCTCCCATTATTTATTAGCTATCCAATGGACCTCTCGCACCCAATAGTGTCGACGGTGATTCTAGATCTATTGACCTGAGTGCCCATATGTTGACGGCATTGATTAAAATGAGAAAACCGCTCACGAGAAATACGTAGCGCATCAAGGCGTAGTTACTACCGACTATGAAGCCCGTAACCAACGTAGCTGCTAGGCTACCTATGGAGCCGTAGAACGCGTATGTTGCTAAAACCCTGCCTCTACTACCCCTACTTAATCTTTCCAGTATTATCAACCAGGCAAAGGAGTTCATACCACCAATTATCGTTATGGCTATGTAGGTTACCACATACAATAGTGGGTTTCCGTAGGCTACCAGGGCCATTACTAGCCATAGAATCGCGAGGAGTAATGTGGAGGACTTTAGTAGGGATTCAACACTCCTTATTCTCCTCAGTGGTAATTGAACAACACCACTAAAGAATGAAGATGCCGATGAGACGATGCCCACACCAATACTGGGCACGCCTATGATTGTGGCTAGGAAGCTTATAAATGGGGATACCAATCCATTGGCTAGGTTCTGGAATAGAATATAATTCCTCAATCTACTATGTACCATTCAGCAACCAATTATTCGTTCCATATAAAAACCATTCTAGGAATAACCGATCACACTCAACTTCTCAATAAACCAATCCCAAACATACCTACCAACTCCCGAATACAGCAATAAGACGTACACCAACAATGAGATTGCCAATTCCACGAGTAATGCGATCAATGTTAACTCAATACTTACATGAAGGTACTGCCAAACGAAGATTGGAGTTAACAATAAGCCAGCCAATACCGTGACAACAATACCACTGAACGCACCGCTCACACTAAACCTAATTGGCCTATAATCAAGCATTAAATCCCTCGTTTGTGGTAGGTTTGTTAGTATCATTAATAGCCAGGACAGGGGCACCATGAGTGGTGGATACGCGATCAACGGGACTATGATCATGATGGTGACAACTTCATGAAATAAATAGTATATGAGTGCGTTAACTAAGATCCAGGGTAGCGTAACCAGGTAGGTTATCAACAACCTGGATCCCATCCTTAACCTAATATAGTCAATATGGGCAACACCCGAAGTAAAGTTGATCCAAGGCCTCTCAAAAGTCAATGTGCTACCAAGTATTAGGGACGCCATTAGTATTACATAGAATGAGACGTAGTATATGAGGAAACTCACCAACTCAGGGTGGTCATTCCTCACAATGAGGATTCCGTACATGACCGCGAATAACGTGGATAATAACACGGACACGAGTAAGCCATTTAACCTAACGGGTATGGGAACCCTCCTGCTAGATTGTTGACCATACATGGACGTTATGAAGACCGCGTAAAATCTACTACCAACGTTGTCGAATAACGCCCTGTAGCTTCCAACCACGTGATCCTGATGAAGACCGTATATGTTCACTGAAATCTCCCTGGCAAACCTACGTAGGTGCATCACCATGGCTAGGGATACCATGGATAGGGCAATTGTGTACTGCGGTAAGGGCTCTATCGCACTGAATAAGACATTGGCATTTATATTGAGCAGTGTTGTTACAATGAGGTATACCGTAAACACCGCAATTATTATCGCCCTAAACCGCATAGCCAAGACATGCAGGTAGAGGAGCAGCCCCGACATTATGAAGCTTATCAGGGATACATTGATTATGTAAAGCGGTATTAGTAACAAAGGGTTGATCATGATTAGATGTAATGAGTAGTAGATCGTTAACGCCAAAATAAGCAGTAGTATATACACACCATCACCAGCAACCTTCATCATCACGAAAGAGCCAGGATCCCACCCCGTGGTGAATACAAACTCAATCTCAGAACGACTAAAGTAGGTTGGCATGAAGAATACGGTAATTACCATCATTAACACGATAACTAAGTCGAGGAATAAAACCAGGACCATGTACCTGCTAACACTAAGGAGGGGGTTGACCACGTAGGTGTTGTCCACGGAGATTACGTCTACGACCTCGATGATTACCGTGAAGAGCAGCACCAATAGGAACCAGGCACTATACCTCTGCTTCATGTATAGGTAGAAAAGCCTGAGGTACCTGCTCACGAGAATTCACAGACACCACCCCTATTAAACATTCAGCCTCAAATCAGCCCGGGTTCTCCGCATCATCGATCAACCTGGTCCAGTATTCATCACCCAATATGCAACCATGAAGCCCAAAAATAAAGCTTTTAGCGATCACTTAACCATCATGAGGTATACAAAGTCGCTCATGAATAGGGCTAGGGCGAATAGGGATACCGCGAAGATCGCAATGTCGATCACCGACAGCACCAATGAGTAGAGGGACATCGCTAACAATGGCATGGAGTAAATGAGGGCACTGAGTTGACCAACATCAAATTGCCTCTTACGTGCCCTAACGTACATGATTATGACCTCCACGAACAAAACTGCGGTGGAAACTAAATTCATCGTGAGCACAAGCTGCATCAGGCTTATTGGCAGCAAAGCGATAGCAATGGAGACAATCAGTAGGTCTAGGTCTAGGTCGTAAACGTCGAGAGACCTAACAACCCTCTTCCTAACCCTATTAAAGAAGACCCTACCACCAACCGTCAAACCAAGCACAGTCACGTAGGATAGGTAAGCCTTGGGCCAAGGGAAAGGCGTGATGAGCGTAAGAACCACAGCACCAACACCCACGAGGTAGAGCGGCATAAGGTAATTCAGCCTCTCCCTAATGTACACAAACCTATAATCAACACTGAACCTTAAGGATGATGCAAACTCCATAATAACCCAGGACAAACCAACCAAACCAAAACTAGCACCAAGAAGCCACAGACCCATCAAGAATGAAGACAAGGAATAGGCCACAAAAACCTAACCGTCTCTCAGGAGACGGTAGAGGCTTGTTGTCTCCACCGTCTCCTTCTCGACGGTCTCCCTGGGGCCGCTCACCGTAGTGGCTTGCCAACGGTCGCCAGGGGTTCCTCGCCCTACGGGTCTCGGGACTCCAGGGATACAGTTAGGTTTTGTCTTTGGCGAAACAGCAGCAGGTCTTGCCTGGTAACAAGATTGGTTGGGTGAATATGTTTAGGAGCATTGCCTATGGAATTGTTCCGAATCGTAGGTATGCCGACGGCGTTGTGACTCTGGTGATGGGTGTTTACGAATCATGTAGGGCTTTGGGTGTTGATTTCAGGGGTGTTGAGTTGGGTGATTGGCTCATGTTTCAACAGAGCGAGTTGGAGTATCCAAATAGGAACATTACCTTGAAGTCAAACCATGAGTTTCACATAACAACAAATAGGTATGATGGGTCGATTGGTAGGGTTGTTATAAAGCCCACAATACCCAAGATTTACAAGGCATTACTTGATGCAACCATTACGGAGCATGTTGAGTACATGGGTAGGGTTGTGATTGACGGTGTTGGTGTTAGGAATAACCGGCTCTGGATCCACGGTGAGGTTCATATGACGGTACCGCTGGATGTTTACTATGAGCACATGGTTAGATATAGACGAAATAATGGTAAGCTCATTGGTGGCGTTGATGTTAATACCGATAGGATTAACCTGGCGATTATTAACGATGACGGTGAACTCATCGACCACAGGACGTTCTGGTTTAGCGAGGTAACTACACGAGGCTTCCCCAGGCACAAGGCTTGGAGCATAATCGGCATGAGGATTCATGAATTACTAGATTACGCTTATCGCCACGGTGTTAAGACCTTGTTCCTAGAGAACCCGGAGGTTCTTGGCAGGTTAAAGCTAGTGTGGATTAAGAGAGGTGATAGGGGTCATGAGAATTACAACCACAAGGTCATGGTTTTCAGGAGCTCAATCATTGAGAAGATAGCCCTAAAGGCACCGCTATACAGCATTGAGGTCAAATACGTAAGCCCAAGGGGGACAACGAACTCAGAGGAGCACGACGAGTTAATGAGGAAGTATAGACTGGATAGACACACAGCATCAGCATACCTAACAGCCCTACGGGGCCTAATCACCAACGGTAATAAACACTACGAATAATCATGAAAACCTAACCCCAATAATTAACGAGACACCCAAGCAAGACCTGCCATCCCCTAATCAACACACCATCAGCCACCAACAAAAAACTTAAATCCCAAACAAACAGCGATAAATACGGGCCGGTAGTCTAGCCTGGAAGGATGCCCAGGGACGAACGTCCCGCATAGGCTTGGCGAACCGTCTGCTCAAGGTAACAGATCGCGGGAGATCCCGGGTTCAAATCCCGGCCGGTCCACCATTGTAGGATATCCTCAATAGTTTTATACCTTGTTAATGTGTCACGAATTTCTCCGATAAATTGCAACGTCATATAATGTATTAACTTTCTTATCTAACGAACAGCCTAAACTAACGCCGTAAAACCCGCCAAGGGGTGTTCCCGAGACTCTCATAACTTGGCTCTCAGGGTTGGGGTTGGGTTTCATTTACTTTATTTTGAGGAATTAATTGAAATATCAACATTGCGTGTGTGGTTTGTGAGCTCGAGTACTGGGGCTAATTTCCTGAGAATGGTTGAGGATATGCAGATTTACTAAACTGTATGATTTAGCCATGACGATACAGGGAGGTGTCTTCATAATACACATAGCTATGCCTAATGAGCCGGGTACCCTGGGCAAGGTTTTAACTACGATCGAGGCGGCCACAGGGCTTAATTTATTGTTGGCGTATGCTTATGGATGGCCTGGAGAAGCCATAGGCTACGCATTACTGGTGTACCCCGCAGAGGGTGGTGATGAAATGGGTAAGAAACTTGTTGAAGCGTCAAGGAGTGCAGGTGCGATAATACTTGGTGCCTATAAAATCGAGAATAAAATGCTGTGAACTCAATCATAGAGCTAGTTCATAAACAATATACATGCCGAAGTACTCCTCAAAATCGCCGCGTTCGGTGGCCAGCATCTCCATCCTAACCGGTGACGTGGGTTTCCCAACAGAGAAGCCTCCATTGAACCCCACACCTCCATTACTAATATAGACCTCCCTAGTCATTGATAGGACATAGTCAACATCAGCCCTCGTGCAAACCCAATGATTAACCGTACTGCAGAAGTAGCCATTGGTTTTATCCAGCGCCTCCTCAACAAACCTCTTGATCTCATCACGATCCGTCACACGAAGTGCTGGGGATCCCCTCGTAATTCCTCCATATACATTAAGCACAGGCCTAAAACTGAGTTTACGTGCTAGTCCATGGCTGGCATTATTCCATTCAGCAATCATCAACATTGCGTACCTGGCACCTCCTGCCTTAGCGAGGTCCAGCGCGTAATTTGTTAATGCCGTACCCACGCCATGCCTCCTATAGGTCGATTTTACCCTAAGACCCTCAAGCCAAGCAACGCCCGTTGGTAGTAATACCAGGTTTATCACACCAACAACCTCCTCATTAACTAGGGCTACATAGGCTGTGCCATCCCTAACCCACCCATCAATTACCCTAGGTACATAATCGCCCCAGGGAAATGTGTTCATTGTGAAACTGATTATCTGGGGGACGTCAGACTCCACGGCTTTCCTAATGACTATATTCACCTAAGTTTCACCTTGATCTTACGTTATTGGGATCCCACTTATTTAACAATCTCACCTCATCCTCCGTAACTGGTTCAAGAATTGTCACGGGCTCTCTAATCCTAGGCCTAAATCCCATGTTATTAATGACATCATCGATTGTAGACCCCGGCAATAACCCCACCAACACCAACTCGCCAATGCTATTGTCGAATTCGAATAAAGCCTTTGGCGTACAAATCGATAATTTAGGCCCATTCACCGTGGGGCCTGGAGCTGTTATGAAATCAACCCTCTCCACAAGCGTTCTGCTCGAGTGCTCCTTCAACCACATAATAATCCTACGGGCCCTCCTGCACAGATACGCCGCAGCGGCACCACCGGGTAGCCTAACCCTGGGTTTCTCGTAATTACCGATTACCGAGAGGTTCATGTTACCCCTACGATCAACCTGGGCCGCGGAGAAGAACATTACATCAAGGAGCCCGCGCCTTGCTAAATCAAACACGTCCAGGCTTGTTACGATACCCCTGCCACCAATGAATACATTCGGGTCACCCGATGAGGGTGTTATTGATACGTCGACTGGCTCGTAAATCTCCGCCACATTTAGGAATGTTATTTCGCGACCCCAATACCTGGCAAGCATTACAGCAAGTACCGCTGGTACTGAGGCTAAACCTGTGTAAACAATGTCACCATCCCTCAACTGCTGAGCCATGCACTTAATCACATCATCCATCCCAGGCATTCTCAAACACCTTGAGCACATCATTAATGCCAAGACCAGCCTTAACAGAGTCAAAGTACCTCTTTATAATGCCGTAATCGGCCCCATAACGCCCATACATCGATGTTGGCCAGGCACCTCTCGGTGCGTGAACAACAGCGGTCACCAGGAAACCTGGTATTGTTAGCCTTTCGGGATTCTCCCTGAAATAGTCCTCGGGTACCAACTCCTCAACCGTGACTATGACCTTCCTGGAGGCTTGCACCTTCAACAGATCTTCATACTTAGGACCTAGCAATTCTACGTTACCTTTCTCATCAGCCCTATGCGCATGTATTATCGCTACGTCAGGCCTTATGGCTTTAACGACCACCAACTCCTCACCGCTAAATGGATCCTTAATAATACTCCATAAACCTCTCTTTACATTTAGCTTCACTAAGTCACTCTCTAGAGTTATTCCTGAGGGCATGAATGGGAGTCCATAGGCGCCAGCCCTTAATCCACTCATAACGCCCTCGCACACATCCTCTATGAACTCAACCTCCCCGTTCTCAACCATCCTCCTAAAGCCGGGTGCTATTCCAAAATGCTCGAAGGTCACCATGGCAGCCCTAATCCTCTTAACCCTGCCTGATATGGTTAATAGGTCGAAGGCAAGGCCTGGCTCCCTATCGATCAATGCCAGGTCCCTCTTATTGGATTTCGCTATTGCCAATGCCATAGCCATCGGGTTTCTGTGGAAGCTCATACCACCAATCGCTATTTCATCTCCATCATTTATCAGGTCAAGAGCCTCGGAAATACCTAATAATTTCCCCCTACGCATTAGAGTTAGTAAATTATAAGGAAATAATTAAGCCTTTAGTTAGGTCCCACAATTTAGACGCTATGGTTTATACGTTAGGAAATGAAGGCTTTTGGCGCTATCAAGACCTCATCACCATCATGAAGAGCGGTATTTAGTTCATTGAGCCAATGAATATCCCTCCCATTGACTATGACTATGTAATTCTCGTTGAGCTCATCATTACGAAGCAGTAATTTCAAAATGGCATTATTTAATGAACCAAGACGTAGTATTAAGTCTTTCACGGTGGAATTTTCTGGTAAGCTCACATTCAATATCTCAGCGCCAATCAATTCATGGAGATCCGCCGAGAGAATTACCTTAACTAACATAGTCAGGAACACACGGAGTCCACAAACGCCTTCGCCAAATCCCTAGCCCTATCTATGGAATTCGTCTCCTCAATACAGGCATTCTCCTCATCCTTCATGTAAACCAGGTACTTACCACCAACATCGTAGATCATGGCCCTACCAAAGCAGTTCTCCTCAATCAACGTCTGGTAAGCCTCAAGAGGCTCCTTATCACCCAAACCATCAACAATGCTCCTCACCCTATCGTTATTGCACTCCATACGAGAATTAGGGGTTGTTAAGCCTTTTAAATATAATGCGAGTTAGTACTTAAATTATTAATGTTGAGGGTTTATCACCGTGAGCCGTGAATACCCACGCTATCCCCTGGTTGGTGTTGGGGCCATAGTCATTAAGGACAACAAGATACTGCTCGTAAGAAGGGGTGCGGAACCAAATAGGGGTAAGTGGTCAATACCGGGTGGTATGGTTGAGGCTGGCGAGGATCCTAAGGATGCCGTACTTAGGGAGTTAATGGAAGAAACAGGTATTGTAGGTAGGGTGCTTGGTCTCTTTGGCATTTATCAATATGTGGAGCTGGACACCAAAGGCAGGGTTAAGTACCACTTCCTACTCATGGACTACCTAGTCGATCCCATTAGTGGTGAACCAAGAGCCTCGAGCGACGCCCTAGAGGTCAATTTCTTTAGCTTAAGTGAGGCGCTAAATCTCGACTTAACAGACACCGCAAGGCAGTTAGTCCAGGATTTATTGAGCTCAGGACCAAAGCCGTGTGGTGGTGGAATGATTAAGTACCCTAGTACCTAATTTCGAAGTCCTTAAACTCGTTCCTTGGTTCCTGGTCCTCAATCTCCATATCCTCAACTACGGCGCCTGGCGGTCCCCTCCTCACAATATTTATTAATTGTTCTACGGCTTCATCAAGTCCCTCAGCAACTATCTCAACGCTGTAGCCATCTTCGAGATTTCTGACGAAGCCCTTAACACCAAGTCTCCTCGCGTTTCGGTTCACGAATGATCTAAAGCCAATGCCTTGCACTAAGCCGTGAACTATTATGTGAACCCTCCTCATTTCGAAAACCCTTATTAAATTAGCCTTTTAAGTTGTGCTTAACGTGAGTGGTTGTGGACTTTAGTAAGGTGGTTAAGGCATTACCTGGAGTCATACTACTCATCAGTCTATTATTCATAATGAGAATTGGTATTCAATACGTCCTTTCTGTGGTTGCGTTATTTATTATTTCCTACGAATTATTTAGGAAATACCCACTCAAGGACTTGTGGTTATTGATACAGGTTATGGCTGAGGTCGTGATGGCAATATCCATGGTTTACCTGATAATAGCCACCGGCTTTTACGATGCGATAGCGGTATTCCTAGGTTTAATAGTATTAATGCTTTCCTTAAGGGTTGCGGATGTAAGGGCACTACTTGCGTTGTTGAGCATTTACGTGGCTTACCTGCTATATATGAGTTACGTGAACCCCATACCCACAGGTTTGTATATAATCGCTAATTCATTATTATTATTCATGTCCTCGTTCACTATAGCCATAAGAAATGTCGTAATCATGCATAGGATTGATTTTACTGAGGATGTACTTGATACTGTAATCACTTACCTGGGGGTCTCGCTACTCATACCGTCAGCATACACATTATTAGCCCTGAAGAATCCCTACCTTTACATTACGCTAGTTCCGGCGGTGGTTTCCGTGATGCCTATGGTTAAGAGGTATGCGGGCTATATCGCCATAGCATTAACACTACTAACGTTGATGTACGGCTTATATCCATTACTTAGGTTAACCTGGGTTAGTGTCGTAATCCTAGTATTAATATTCGTGGTGATGTACCTGAGACCTACTAGGTTAAGGTTCATTAGGGGTCTTAGGCCGCCGTTATCGTGGTTGGGCGCATGGCTCGGCGGTAAGTACCTGGTAGATAGTATTATTGCGATGGGCGGCTTTAGTTACGTCCTTAGGGGTAGGGATGAGTTGAACAGGGTTTACGCAATAAAGGTCCTTAAGGACAGGGACTTAAGGGGCAACCAGCTGGCTAGCGATATGAGGGTCCTCTCATCGTTCAAGAAGGAAATGAGTGAGTACCTACTGATTGATAGTCCATACATCGTTAAGGTGTTTGAGGTTCACATACCACCTGATGGGAAGATACCCTACAAGACCCTGGAGGATTACTTGGATGAGCCGCCATACGTGATTATGGAGTATATGGAGGGAGGCTCATTAAGGGATTTATTGAGAGAAAGGGGCCCGCTCAATCTCAGGGAGTTCCTTAAGATAGCCTACGCAATAACACTGGCCCTCTCCGAACTTCATAAGGCCAATATACTGCACCTGGACTTGAAACCCGAGAATATATTGTTTAAGGATAAGGATAGGAGGGTATTGAAGCTTGGTGATTTAGGGGCTGCTAAGATCATGGTTGGTGGTAAGTCCTACGTATCCCAATTCTCCATAGCCTACGCAGCGCCCGAGGTTAGTAAGGGTATTGCCGACGTGAGGTCTGACATATACTCCCTATCGTGCATCTTCTACGAAATGCTCACTGGAATAAACCCGCACCTTTATAGGCTGAGCAGTGGGCAATTGATTGTACCACCAATAAGCAATTACAGACCTGATGTACCGCCCGAGTTGGCTTCAATGATAATGAGAGGTCTTGAGGTAAATCCAAGCTTAAGACCTTCGAACACCGATGAGGTGCTCGCAGTGCTGAGTAGATTATTGCAAAGCCTTGGATGATGAAGAACCCTCCCTAATTAACCTGAGTCTGAGGATTCGCTTATCACTGATAACCTAATTACTGTGTAATAACCTAACCTAATAACGGTCTCATTACTAAACCTATACTCACTAATTCTCTTGAACTCATTACCATCAAGTACGTATGTACCGTTGGTACTGTTCAAATCCTTGATTAATAATTCATTACCAACCACAGTAATTACGACATGCTTTCTCGACACCGTTGGGTCCGGTATCACGACCACGTTCTCAGGACTCCTACCAAGAGTTATCTCCCTAATTATTGATAGATCGAACACGACCTTAAAATCCTTCATGAAATCCCTCGGGCTCTCCACAAAGGTTAACTCAAGCCTTGTGGGACCCCTTCTAATAGTTTCACTACTAGGAATTTCAACTCTCCTTGTTTCGTCCACACCAAATGCCATTACCTCATATTTGGATTTCACGGCTTAATAAGAGTTCCCTCTATGATACTGATGAACTAAGCCGTATAGATAGGTAACGATAGATGATGCGTTTACTTTACATTAGAGTGAGGTATGTTATTTACCTTACATATTAAATGTGGAGATAGGAGATATCGATTTTAGGACTTGGTTTGTGCTTCCTGACTACCGGGTTGTGTTGGCGGTGGTGACTGTGATTGAGCCGGCTTAGTTACTGGAGGTATTGTAGTGCCTTCTCTACGTACTGGCGACCTGGTAATGGTTACCTTCCTCTTCCTCTCATCCTCAGCCCTAACCTTCAGTATACCTAAGTAAATCGCGCAGTTTATGCAGTAGGTCTTGGTTACGTAGTACCTGGGCACAATGGCACCTTGCTTCTCCAACTCCCTAGCTAGGTCGGCAGGTACTGGTGAGTAGGGTACCGTAACCCTAACAGCCTTAGATCTAGGCACAAGCTTACCGCAATTGTCGCAATAGACCATTGGTTCTTTACCCTTATCGCCCTTATGACGCCCTCTGTTCTTCCTCTTCTTTGGCATACATTGCAACCAAACACGCACAGCTTAAAAAACATACCCCCACATAATCTCCATCATCAATCAAGGAGCCTTGCTTGAGTGTTCTCGTAAGGTTTTTAATTATTATTTTGAAGATCTCTAAGGGAGTAATGAAAGAGGCCACATTATACAGGGTATTGCCTGACGGGAAGGTTGAATGCACAGCATGCGCGAGGAGGTGCAAACTATCCGATGGGCAGTACGGTTTTTGCGGCGTTAGGTGGAACCTAGGAGGCAGGCTTTACCTCATGGTTTATGGAAAGATATCGGCAATCGCCGTAGACCCTATCGAGAAGAAACCCCTTTACCACTTTAATCCGGGCTCCATGGTCCTCTCCCTATCGACGTATGGCTGTAGCTGGGCTTGCCAATACTGCCAGAACTTCGATATTAGTCAACGTAGGGTTCTCGAGGGTTTTGAGGTAACTCCTGAGAAAATTGTTGAGTTGGCTGAGGATTATGGTGCTCAGGGTGTTACTTATACGTACAATGAACCGTCAATATTCATGGAGTTCGCACATGATGTGGGTGTGCTGGCTAGGAAGAGGGGGTTATTTAATACGTTCGTGACCAACGGGTACATGACTGATGAGGCCGTGGATCTACTTTCCAAGTTCCTTGATGCAGCCACGGTGGATTTCAAAGGTAATGCTGAACCAAAATTCCTTAGGAAATTCTCATTGGTCCCTGACCCAGAACCAATATTCCAAGCGCTCCTTGAAATGAAGCGTAAGGGTGTATTCATAGAGGTTACGGACCTAGTGGTGCCTGAAATAGGGGATAACCTGGAGTATGCACGTAGGTTGGCTAGGTGGATCGTGGATAACCTAGGGCCTGACACGCCAATACACTTCCTGAGGTTTCACCCAGACTATAAGGTGGATTACCTACCACCAACACCAATAAAGTCCTTGGAGGAGCACGCTAGGGTGGCTAAGGAGGAGGGTCTTAAGTACGTTTATGTCGGTAATGTGCCAGGACATCCGCTGGAAAACACGTACTGCCCTAACTGCGGTAGGGTCGTGATTAAGAGGAGGGGGTTCGATATACTCGAGGTCAACCTAACTGAGGATGGTAGGTGTAAGTTCTGTGGTGCCAAAATAAACATTGGCGGTAAGGTCCAGCCAACGTGGAGAATGAGTGACAGGTTTGCCTACGTCCCAATAGAGCTGTTGAGTAGGTATGTTAAGGTTACGAGGGAGCAGATAGAGGAGCTTAGGAGTAAGGTGCGTGTTAAGGTTCAGGGAAGTTCCTAAGGTATCCTCTTCACCCTAATTTTCCTTATGCACAATATTCTCCCTGATATGTGAGCCACCCCGTCACCCATCATTATAGTCACACCAGTGGCATCATCACCAAGATCTAGGTAGTTGATGGGAAGCGTTATACCAATAGTCCCAATACTCACTAAGACCTTGATCACGTACTCCCTATACTCACTATCCATGAGCATTACGATGAAGGTTGATGCGCGATCTGATGTATCATACTCCTTCCACCCCAATAACCAATAATCATTATCCCCAGTGTTTATGCTCCTTAATAGTGACACCAACTCATGATCATCAAAGCATCTACCCACAGACAAACCAAGTTTACTTAGGAAATTCCTAACCTCCTTAACCGAATTCCTCACTAGCTTAACGACCATTTCCACACCGTTAAGTAAATTAATTTAAAGCATAACCTTTAAAGTGACAATATACATATGATGATAAAGCCACCATGACTTAATTCATTAGTAAAGATATGTTGAAATAACTATAAATGACGTAGGATCTTTATCACTAGGCTATGTCGCAATAATCCTAACCTTGATACCATTTAATCTGGGCGTACCAGCGTACTTCCCCTTATATGGTTCAATAATGCCGTTTATAGGTTTGCCGTCAAGATCTACAAGACTATTCTTATAAATCAATGCCAAACCAGGTGGAATGCTTGGATCCTTTACGGCCCTAACTCTAACCATACCACGACTGGTCCTGAGCAGTAACACGCCTTCATGGTCGTGCGTATAGACAATCGGTTCCAGTTTACCGTATACCTCACGAAACTGGGTATTCGTATACAATGGATGCGATGTAAACACTAGATACACTTCGTTATTTTTAAGAGGCTCTGGTTCGATAGGGTTAGGTAGGGGCAGAGCATCCGGCTCCTCTGCAGGTAGGTGCTTGGGTTTCATTCGAACTATCTTCTTACTCCTCAATTCATCCAACGTGACACCAGCACCCCTTATTGCCGTATCAACCGCTTTCCACGGGTCCTCAGCAAGAAGTGGATGGTCTATACCTACCTCCTTGGCTATTAACCTCACAAGGTCCACCTCGGTAACACCTCTCAATGGCCTTATTGGTTCATTATATACCAGGTAATCATGCCAATAGCTATAAACCACGTCATACTTCTCGAGGAATGTTGGCGCTGGAATAACTACATCGGCAATCTTAGCCGTGTCTGACCAGAATGGGTCATGAACGATCAACGTGACCCTACCCTCCCTAACCGCCTCAATAAGCCTATCACCACCTGGCAATGTGATTGCTGGATTCTCATTCCAAACATACACAACACTAACCTCTCCTCGCTCGATATAGTCCCCGAATTCCGCCATGGGTATCACCCTGGATGACCTAGCCATGTGGAGACCACGTAAGTAGTCAAAGTCTATTCCCCAACCCAGGGAGTTCGAGTAGTAATAGCCCCTCTTTATACCGACTAGGGCTGGGATTAGCGATATTATGCCTATTGCATCACCACCATTTAAGGACCTGCCAAGGGCAAAGCCGATGAGAGTTATGGGTTTGCGTTCATGATACAGTTCCGCAAGCCAGGTAATATCATTAACGGATACACCGCTTACGCTAGCTATATAGTCAAGGGAGAAAACCTTAACGTAATTAGCCAATTCCTCAATATGCTTAACCTTACCCTCAACGAGACCCTTCTCTATCAAGACCTTGATTACGCCTATTGCGAGGAATACGTCCGTGCCAGGTCTAACAATGATTGCCCTATCAGACTTCCTCGCTGTATCACTAAGCCTAACGTCTATAGCCACCTTAAACTTCTTAACAAGCAACGCCCAAATATGCGGGGCCGAGATACTGGCTGGAAAGGCCCAGAGTACCACCGTATCGTACTTAAGGAAATCCTCAGGTAATGCGCCCATACTCGTGCCATAATGAGCCTTAATGGCTGCATGACCCTCTGAGGAGCATATGGATCTATCAGTTTGTGATGCACCAATCACATTGAATAACCTGTCTGGGTAATACCACGTTAGCAATCCCTGATTACCATCATAGTCTGTACGTAATATCCTGGCAGGATTTCTTTTCAACTCCTCCTTAAACAGCCTAGCCACATACCTAATCGCCTCCTCGACCCCAACCTCCCTACCATCGATATAAGCAGACAAAACCCTATTCCTCTCATTCCTAATCAAATCCGCCCTACCTCTGGCACATGTGAAACCATTTACTGGGAACAACCTCAATGGCTCATACTTCTCACCGAATATGCACGTATCGTAGCAATCCCTTGTACATGCGACAACCATACCCTAAGTGGGAAACAACATATCAGTTATAAAGTTGGCTTTAATGACAATAAAGGATGCATTATGCGTGAAGGATTTGACGTCGTTGTGGTTGGTGCCGGTTCTACGGGCTCTACAACAGCCTATTACCTAGCTAGGGAGGGTTTTAGGGTTTTGGTTGTTGACTCAAGGGGTGTTGCCCAGGGCATGACCGCCTACTCCCTTGGTTTAGTTAGGAGCTATTACACCAATGAGGACGTGGCTAGGATGTCGCATTATAGCCATGAGTTCTTCATGAACTTCAGCAAAGAATTTGGTGTTAACGTCTTCACAAAAACGGGGTTATTGGTCATAGGCAATAACGAGGCTAACATGCGTGCAATACACGACATGCTGAGGAAGATCGGCGCGAGGGTTAGGCTGATAGGCGGTGGTGAGATTAGGGAGTTGCTCGATGCTGAGGTTATGGATGGCGAGCTTGGCATTTATGAGGAGGATGCAGGCTATGCCGACACTGGGTTGTACACGAACACGATAATGAGGAGGGCTATGGAGTTAGGCGTCGAGTTTGTGATTGATGATGTCAGGGCGTTGATTAAAAACAACGAGGTACGTGGCATCGAGTTGGTGAAGAGCCATGATACTATAAGGGCTGAGTATTACGTGATAGCCACAGGCGTGTGGACGCCCAAGGTCCTGCCACAACTAAATCTGCCGATTAGGAACATCATAGAGAGGATTGTCAGGGTAGATACTGGTAGGCCCCTACCCAACGTGTTTGATTACGTGAATAACTTTTACATAAGGCCCGAGGGCTCCAGCAATGCCCTAATGGGCTTGTTGTACCCACCGGAGGATGTTTGGCAGGACCCAGACACGTTTAATCCATTGGCTCCACCATCCCTCGATTACTCGCTCGATGTTATGGAGAGAGCCGCCAAGCGCTTCCGCTGGTTTGAGGGGGCTAGGCTGATGGGCGGTTGGCAGGGGCTCTACGATGTGACGCCTGACTGGATGCCCATAATCGATGAGCCTATCAAAAAACTAATACTCTGCGTTGGCCTGAGTGGGCACGGCTTCAAGCTAGCACCCGCATTTGCACTCATGATAACAGAAATGATTAAGTATGGTGAGTCGAGGACGTTTAGGGACACATTCGCGCTGGATAGGTTTAGGATGGGCAGGTTGATTAGAGGCGTTAATGAGGTTGCGGCTTTCTAATCCGCAGGATACACCCTAACACCTCCAACGTAGGTTTCGAGAACCTTCATTTCCCTCAACTCCCTATCATCGACACCTAATGGGTCCTTATCGAGTACTATGAAGTCCGCTAGGTAACCAGGCTCCAGCCTACATACGTGATTCTCCTCATGGAGTAGGTACGCGGAACCACACGTGTATAGATGAAGCGCCTCTCTAACACTTAGGGTCTCATTCTCCGTATACCTTAGCAACTCAATGTTCTCATAGCGCCCCCTGGTCACTGCGGCATACACAGTCTCGAAGGGGTTCAATGGCTCGACTGGGGCGTCCGTACTGAAGCCAACCCTCGCACCGGCATTAACCAACGTCCTAAATGGGTAAACGTACCTAGCCCTCTCGACACCAACCCTATCAATAACCCACCAATCACTTACTACGAAATGCGGTTGAACAGCCACTGCCGCGCCCAGCCTACCGATCCTCCGTATTAAGTCCTCTCTAAGCACTGAGGCGTGCTCAATCCTATGCCTAAGCCTTGACGCGCCGCCTAAGCCCTCGTAAATACCCAGGATTAGGTCTATCGTTGCGTCCCCAATACCATGAATCGCTAATTGAAGACCGGCTTCATCACTCTCCCTAGCAATCCTTAACAGCGTGTCCTTATCGTAATTAAGCCTCCCAGAATTACCTGGCTCATCGTTGTACGGCCTGGAGAGCCACGCAGTCCTCGCGCCCAGGGATCCGTCAGCAATAACCTTGATACCGTTTATCCTAAGGTACCCATGCCCCGTTTCCCTGCATCCCAGCGACCCTAATCACCCGCTCATCCCTTGTCGGGACTTTGCCCCCATCCTTGGGGCATCAGTGTTCAGGTTGCCTCGGGGCTGGCTCCTGGTGGGGCGACTACCCCACTGGGACTGTTTAACCCTTATTTTGTCTGAGATTTAAGTCTTTCTTTCTCAGAAAGTTTTTTAAGCTATTACAGATTGTGCTTTTGTGGATTGTGTAGTCTATCTTGAGGGTAGTATAACCAAGGTAACGAGTAAGGATGTGGGCATATACATCAGTAGGGAGTACCAACCCAAAATCAAAGACCTACAAGGCAGAAGAGTGAAGATACTGGTGATAGTTGATGATTGCGGGGAGGGCGGTACTCATTAAACTGCCTAGGGACAAGTGCGATGTTGATTACATTAAGCGTTTAATGGCCCTCACGAACCTAGTCTACCGAGGATACGAGGTCTGGGTACCAGACATGCCCAGAACTATTGAACATCAACTCTATGGTTTCAGAGACTTTAAGGAAAGTTTAGTCTTTGGTGTTACACCGAAGAGGTGGTTCGCGAGAACGTGGATGCCGCTGAAGACACTGAGGGTTTATGGTGACGGCTCCATGAAGGGTGATAGGAAAGCACCTGTGGTTCTTGACTTTAGGGGCAGTGTCATTAGGTTGCGCCAGGTCTGCAAAAACGAGTCTGGCTACTCTATCGAACTCCCAATGCCCAGCTGGGTCGTTGATAGGATTAGGGAGGGCGGTGATGTGAGGTTCGCAATGATTGGTTTAAGAGACAACGAGCCTTATTTGGCTTTGGTGGCTGAGCGTGTGGTGGAGCCCTACGTGCCTAGTGGTTATAGGCTTGTTGTTGATGTGAATGTTTGGAGTAACGGTGTCGCCTACGGCATAGTTAATCCAAGCAATAGGATTGCGGAGTACTCACCATTGAGACCAAACCTTAGGCTTATTGATACGTGGTACCACAAGGCTGAGAAACTAAGTAAGGAATTGGGTAAGTTGAAGAGGTTGGGGTTGGGTTCAACCCCAGGGGCCAAAAGGTTGTGGAGGGAAATCAAGGCTTTGAGGAGGAAGGTCTACGCATACCTAAGGGACTTCGCACAAAAGAGGGTTCATGAGTTGGTAATGAAGGCCCTTAGGTTAAGAGCTGAGGTGTTGATTGACGACATGATTGAGGAGTCGAGGAGGGAGTTAATCGAGGAGAAGATACCAAGGGGCTTGAGGAAGGTTTACCTGGCCGAGACGAGGAGGTTCGTTAAGCTACTCACCACCCAACTACGGTGGTACGGCGTACCGTACGAGTTCAAGAGACTACCAAGCACAATATGCCCAGTATGCCATCACAAACTAACCCAAGAGGAAGGAAGGATCATGGTTTGTGAAAACTGTGGGTTCAAAGCGCCCAGGGACAAGGTGCCCATGCACTGGGCAGTAAGACTCTGATTAATTATACGAGCACCAGCCGAGGAAAATCGCATCAAAAACACCATTTTTTACTCCAAGTCACGGAGGTTAGCCAGAGGTATACCGGCGGTAAACCAGAGGTTAACCACCCCAACCCCTCTTGTGAATGAAACAAAAAACTTAATAATTTCAATTACACGATTTCAACCACATACGCATGCGAATGAGGAGTAGGACGGAGCAGTGACTCGGGGAGGACTCCGTGATCCTCAGGGTTTAGGTAAATCCTAACCCTTATGGGCAACGCACCGAGCTTGCTCTCGAGATTCACTAGGGCTTGGAGGCTTCTTAGATTGACCGAGACGAAGCCTATCGTAGTAACTCCAAGGGATGCTGCATACCTCATGGCGCTCAGTATGAAATCCTCATAATCGCTCACGGTGTACGACTCATTAATCAGCTCCCTAACCCTGTCCAGGGTCCTCTCCACTACAACTCCCGTCGGCTCACCCCTCTCGTCTCTAACGACGTCCGGGTCCCTCGAGTTCAGTAGGCCGGACAATTCAAGGGCCTTCGTGTTCAGGACAGCAGCATGACCACAAACCCTCACTAAAGCAACAGGCCTATCGTTAATCACGGAGTCCAGGTCGAACCTGCTCGGCCACCTACCCTCCCTAAATAATTCCTGATCCCAACCACGCCCATAGACCCAGCGAGTCCTAACCCTGTCTGCATACTCCCTAAGCCTCCTCTTCAACTCCTCTATACTATCGACACCGCGTAGATCGAGTGAGTTGAGGCTGATGCCTAGTGAGTCTAGGTGCGCGTGGGAGTCAATGAAGCCGGGCATTACAACCCTACCCCTTAGGTCAATGACATTAAGCCCAAGCGTATCGGCAATCCTCAGGGCCTTATCCTCACTACCGACATACGCAACCCTACCATTAACAACAACCAGAGAGTCAGCCCTGACCAATGGCTCGAAGGATGAATAAACAACACCACCAACAAAAACAAAGCCAACCATCACAACCAAAACCACCCAGCAATAAATTAAATGCTTATCGACTTAGTATCACGATATACGGCATAGAAGTACTAGC